>CAZHWA010000514.1:0-2324 GCA_964536175.1 uncultured Terricaulis sp.
TGGTGGCGCACGAATTGGCGCATTCCTGGTCCGGCAATCTGGTCACCAATGCGGAGTGGGCGGACGGCTGGCTGAACGAGGGTTGCACCTCCTATATCGAGGGCCGGATCGGCGAAGCGCTGTTCGGTGTCGAGCACGCGCGTATGGCCGAAGCGCTCTCCTGGGCCGATATCCAACGCGCGCTGCAAACCGTGCCGCCGGATGGCCAGCGCCTGCATTGGGTCGGCGAAGTCGACGCCAACGAAAACTCCAGCGCCATCACCTATGACAAAGGCGCCCTCTTCCTGCGCACTGTCGAACAGATCATCGGGCGCGAGCGTCTCGATACATATTTGCGCTCTT
The DNA here is from genome assembly GCA_964536175.1 of uncultured Terricaulis sp. Classification (GTDB taxonomy): domain Bacteria; phylum Pseudomonadota; class Alphaproteobacteria; order Caulobacterales; family Aquidulcibacteraceae; genus Vitreimonas. Next base: position 343 of record CAZHWA010000514.1, read on the forward strand.
ACTTCGACCGCCATGCCTTCGGACCGATGACCACCCAATGGTTCCTCGCCGACTTTCGCGAGCACGTCGTGCAGGGCGATGCCGACCTTGAAGCACGCCTGAAACTGGATGAATGGGCCTATGAACCCGGCATTCCTGACAACGCCGTCGCGCCGCAAGCTTCGGGCTTCGCCGCGGTCGAGCAGGCTGTCGCGGCGTTCAACGCCGGCGGGCCAGCGCCCGCCGCATGGACGACCTGGAACACGATGCAGCGTCAACGCTTCCTGCAGACGCTGCCGCGCGAACTCCCCGCCGGCCGCCTGCAGGCGCTGGAAAGCGCGCTTGGGCTCAACACCATCGGCAATATGGAAGTGCGCTTCGACTGGCTGGCGTTGGCCGTGCGTAATGGCTTTGAGCCGGCGGCCCCGGCGGTTGCCCAGTTCTTGACCGAACAAGGCCGGGGCAAGTTCGTGCGCCCGCTTTACCGCGCGCTGATGGATCAAGGCGAGTGGGGCCAGGCGCTGGCGCGCGACATCTATGCGCGCGCACGGGCAACCTACCACCCCATCGTCCAGGCCGGAGTCGATCAGATCGTCACATCGACGTGACGGCGTTGTGACGACCCCTGCCGATGCGTCGCTCATATTGGCGAGCCTCGAGAGCGCGGGCCAACGTGGCGGCGATCTTGCCGACGCCGTGTATGCGAAGCTGTTCGCGGCCCGCCCCGAGCTGGCGGCGCTCTTCGTGATGGATACGGACGGGGCCGTTCGCGGCGAGATGCTGGGGCGCGCATTCGAGGCGATTAGCGATTTCATCGGCGAGCGCGCCTATGCGGACCATCTTATCGGCGCAGAGGCGACCAACCATGATGCTTACCTGGCGCCGCGCGAGGCGTTCGCCGCCTTTTTCGGCTTCGTTCGCGATGCTGTGCGAGACGCCTGCGGCGGTTCCTGGACACGTGAGATGGATGAAGCCTGGCGCCGGCTGTTGACCGACCTCGATCGCTACATCGACGCCAAAACGGCCTAGTCGAGCTTCGCACTGGCGCGATGGCAGCGGCCGGGTGATATAGAACGCTCATGAAGATTCTGGTCGTCGGATCGGGCGGGCGTGAGCATGCGCTGGGCTGGAAGCTCAGCCAGAGCCAGCTCGTTTCGGAGCTGATCTCGGCGCCAGGCAATCCCGGACTCGCCGAACTGGGACGCTGCGTGCCGATCAAGGCCGACGACGCTCGTGAACTGGCCGCATTCGCCTTGCGCGAGCAGATCGACCTTGTCGTGATCGGCCCTGAAGCGGCAGCCGCCGCAGGCTTAGCCGATGCGCTGACCCAGGTGGGCGTGGCGTGTTTCGGTCCCTCGAAGGCCGCCGCTGAATTGGAGTCCTCCAAAGCGTTCATGAAGGAATTCTGCGTGCGCCACGGCGTGCCGACGGCGGACTACAAGGTGTTCGACGACGCTATCCACGCTAAGGCCTATCTGGGTTCGCGCGAGCCGCCGTTCGTGATCAAGGCCGACGGGCTAGCCGCCGGCAAAGGCGTCGTCATCGCCGAGACGCGGCGCGAAGCGGACGCCGCGGTCGACGAAATCCTGTTCCTGCGCAAATTCGGGACGGCCGGCCAGCGCATCGTCATTGAAGATTTTCTGCCGGGCGAGGAAGCCAGCTTTTTCGCCATCTGCGACGGCGAAACCGCCGTGCCGCTCGTGGGCGCACAGGATCACAAGCGCGCCTATGACGGCGACAAGGGCCCAAACACTGGCGGCATGGGCGCATACTCGCCGGCCGCGGTTTTCACGGATGAGATGCGCGATCTCACCATGCAGCGCATCGTATTGCCGACGCTGGCCGGCATGAAAGCGGAAGGGCGGCCGTTTACCGGCATCCTGTTCGCCGGTCTGATGATCACGCCCGAAGGCCCCAAGCTGATCGAGTTCAATGTGCGGTTCGGCGATCCCGAATGTCAGACGCTGATGACGCGCCTCGACGCCGACCTCGCGGAACTGCTC
>CAZHWA010000515.1:0-2319 GCA_964536175.1 uncultured Terricaulis sp.
GCGTTCGCCGCCGGCAGGGGTAAGACAGAGTTGGCCGTCGGCGACTTCATACGAGCCGGAGGTCGTGCTTCCATCCGGGCCCGTGGCGGCAAAGGTCCCGTCCGCGTTGAAGTGATAACGCACAGTCACGCCTTCGCCATTTGTGACCACGAAAGTGTTGCCATAACCGTTCTGTATCGTGTCGGCGAAAGCCGCGCCGGCGCCCATCGCGATCGCAAACGTCAAAGTCGCTGCAAGTTTTTTCATACAATCCTCCACCACATCAGGCAGCAGCCTCTTTTTTCATCCGCACCGGCCGCGCGTAGCTCAACCGGCGCCAGATCCATTCCAGCGGCCCCATTTGGAACCGCAGCAACCACAAGGGCGACCAGATCAGCTGCAGCGCCCAAACGGCCAACACGATGGCCCATAATGTCGGCCGGTCAACCTCTCCGAACAAGCCGAAGCCGCGACCGCCCCAGAAGATCGTCGTCATGATCAGCGACTGCGTGAGATAGTTCGTGAACGCCATGCGGCCCACCGCCGCCAAGGGCTCCGTCACAAACCGCAAGCCGCCCTTCACCAGCAGAATGCAAAGGCTCGCATAAGCCAGCGATACGAAGATCGCGAGCGCCATGTTTGGGACCATGCCGCGCGTTTGCATATGGATGAATTCGAACTGCGCCTGCGCATTCAGCCACGCCTGATAGCCAATCAGCGACAGCGCAACCGCGCCCAGCGCCAGCATCACCCAATAAAGCCACGCCGGCGCGTTGCCGCTCAGGAAACCCCATTTGAAGAGCGCCATGCCGACCATCATCACACCCGCCGTGCGTATGATCAGGAACGGCAGCCCGCCCGCCATGAATTTTATCCAGACGCTGACATTCTGTTCGAGCGCGCTCAAGAGCCCGCCTTGGTACGCGGCGATCACGCCCTCAACTTCTTCAGGCGGCGGCGCCCACATCTGCGCAGCCATTTGGCTCTTGATCTGCGCCAGCTTGTCCGCCGGGATGTAGTCGAACATCAGCCCGAACAGGCTCGTTATTCCCAGCGCTACAAGCATCAGCACGACACCGGCGATGAACAGCGTCCGCGGCCGCCATGAACGCGCTAGCAGCACCAGAAATCCCGTCAGCGCGTAGGTGACGAGAATGTCGCCGTACCAGATCAGGAGTGCGTGGATGAGGCCGATGACGAGCAGCCAGAACAGCCTCCGCCGCAGCACCGCGCCGCGCGCTTTGTCGCTGCGGTCGCCGCCGACCATGAAGATGCTGGCGCCGAACAGGATCGAGAACAGCGTGATGAATTTGTATTCGAAGAAAACGTGCGTGACGAACCAGGACCAAAGCGTCTCCTGGTTGACGTCGAGCGGCGGGAGGGTCGGATTGATCGCCGTCTGCCACGGCCCCGCGAAGAACGGCGCATTCACGGCGAGGATGCCCAGGATGGCCAGGCCCCGCATGACGTCGAGGCTCTTGATGCGGCGCGATTCGGAAACAGGCGCGACGTCGGTCATGCATTCCCCCGCCTGATTTGCTCTTTTGCAAGGTCCGGCGCGCGGCTAGACCCGTGCTCATGGACGCCCGCATTATTGCCGATCCCATTCCGCTCGCCCAGTCCCTGATGCGACGCCCCTCGGTGACGCCCGCTGAGGAAGGCGCGCTTGACGTCGCCGAAGGCGCACTCTCTGCGCTCGGCTTCTCGGTGCGGCGGATGAAGTTCGGTCCTGTCGACAATCTTTATGCGCGGCTTGGCGATGCGCGGCCGAATTTCTGCTTCGCCGGCCATGTCGACGTTGTGCCGCCTGGCGATGGGTGGTCGGTCGATCCCTTCGCCGCCGAGATCAAAGACGGCGTTCTCTACGGCCGCGGCGCTGCGGACATGAAGACCGCGATCGCCGCCATGATCGCCGCGACGGAGAGCTATCTTCTCGCCAACGGCCCGCCCAAAGGTTCGCTCTCGTTTCTCATCACCTGCGACGAGGAAGGCCCTGGCGTCGACGGCACAAAAGCAACGCTCGCCGCGCTCGCCGCCGAGGGCGTTGTGTTCGACCATTGCCTCATCGGCGAGCCCACCAGCGAAGAGCGCGTCGGCGACGTCATCAAGAACGGCCGTCGCGGCAGCCTCAACGTCGTCATAACCATGACGGGCAAGCAGGGCCACGTCGCCTACCCGCAGCGCGCGCTCAATCCCGTCACGCCGCTGATCGAAACGCTCGCCGCGCTCAAATCGCGCCGGCTCGACGACGGCGCGCCGGGCTTTGCGCCGTCCAATCTCGAAGTCACCAGCATCGACGTCGGCAATCCCGCGCACAACGTCATTCCTTCGAAGGCAAGC
>CAZHWA010000516.1:0-2292 GCA_964536175.1 uncultured Terricaulis sp.
AAGACCGTGAGGAGCACTACAACCTCATCTCCGCGCTGCACAAATCCATTCGCGGCTCCGATCCCGACGCTGCGCTCTACTGGCTCGCACGCATGATTGTCGGCGGCGAGGACCTTCTTTTTATCGCACGCCGACTCATGCGAGCGGCTGCAGAGGACGTCGGGCTTGCCGACCCGAGCGCGCTTCTCGTCTGCAATGCCGCCAAAGACGCCGTGCATTTTATTGGTGCGCCCGAGGCCGAACTGCACTTGGCGCAAGCGGTTATTCACCTCGCGACAGCGCCCAAATCCAACGCGGCGTACATGGCCTGGAAACGCGCGCAGGCCGCAGCGCGCGAGACAGGGACCCTCGGGCCGCCGATGCACATCCGCAATGCGCCGACAAAGCTGATGAAAGATCTGGGTTACGGCGCCGGCTACACCTACGACCACGACGCCGAGGAAGGCTTCTCTGGCCAAAATTATTTTCCGGACGAGATGGAGCGTCAATACTTCTACCGCCCCGAAGGCCGCGGACGCGAGGCTGCGATCAACGAGCGACTCGAACACTGGGCCAAGCTGCGAGCCGAATGGAAGGGCTAAAGTTTATGCCGGCCAACGTGCTCATCCTCTACGGCACCCATGAAGGCCAAACCCGGAAGATCGCGGGTTTCGTGGCCGAACGACTGAAGGCTAGGGGGTTGGCGGTGACGATGCGTGACGCCGCCGATTTGAATGAGCAGGCACAGTTGCCGCCGTTCGACGCCGTGCTCGTCGCCGCCTCACTGCATATTGGGGGATTCCAGAAGTCGGTGGCGCGCGCCATCGCCAGGAACGCAGAGGCCATGGCGGCCAAGCCAAACGCGTTCCTCAGCGTGTCGCTGTCGGCGGCAGGGGATAACGAGGATGACTGGCGCGGCTTGGAGGAATGCCTGGAGCGATTTTTCGTGCAAGCGCACTGGCGTCCGCAGCACGTCGAGCACGTTGCCGGCGCATTCCGCTACACCCAGTATGATTTCTTCAAGCGCCTGGCGATGACGAACATCGCCAAGCAGCGCGGCGGGCCCGTCGATACCAGCCGCGATTGGGAATTGACCGATTGGGACAAGCTCGCCGCCTTCGCCGACGCTTTTGCCCCACAGCGCTAGGCGCCGCCGGTCCGATCAGGCAGGCTCGTCGAGCTGTAGAGGGGTTGAACATGCTGCGTCGCCTACTTGCTGCCGTCACCTTCTTGCTCGCCGCCTGCGTGAGCGCGCCACCCGCGCGTCTGATCGAATTGGGCGATCCGGTCACGGCCTTCACGAACGTCGTCGTCCTCGCCGAATACGGCGGCGAGACGCTGGAGCGTCATACGGTCGCCGTGCGTGGCGACCGCATCATTGCCGTCGCACCTTCGAACGCTATCGTCCTGCCTGAGGGGTCGACCCTTATCGCCGGCGAGGGCCGCTTACTGGCGCCTGGCCTCGCGGACATGCACGTCCACTATCAGGATCCAACCGTCGGCATCCTGCTGCTCGCCAATTCTATCACCACGATCAGAAACCCCTCGGGGTTTGGCGCTGGCTCCGGTCCCGGCACGACGCTTGCGCTCGCGGCTGACATCGCCGCCGGCGATGCCGTGGGGCCCTTCATATATTCAAGCGGCCAGTTGATCGACGGGCCCGGCTCGTTCTGGGGCCCTCACGTCGTAGCGGACACAGTGGAGCGTGTGCGCGAACGCGTTCGCGAAGACGCCGCCAGCGGGTACATGGCCGTGAAGCTGTACGGCCAGCTGACGCCTGAGCAGTTTCGCGCAGGCGTCGAAGAGGCGAATGCGCTCGATGTCCAAATTTACACCCATGTCCCAACGTCCATGTCGTTGCATGAGGTGCTGGACCTCGGCGTCGACAGCATCGAGCATCTCGACGGCTTCGATCGCGTTTTAGGCGGTGACGGACAGTCTAGTCAGGCCCGTTGGGTTACGGCCAAGCCCGACATGATGGCGCCGTTGGCGCGCCGCGTCGCGGAGAGCGGAGTCTGGCAGACGCCGACTCTGATCGTCAACCTTGCGCCGGCGCGCGCATTCGCCGATGTAGCCGCCGCCGATGCGGCGCCGGACTTGCGCTACGCCCACAAGGACTTGCTCGATTTCTGGCACAGTTATCTGACGCGCATCCCGGGCAATGTAGATTTGGTGGCGCGATATCGACTCGTGCAGCAGGCGCACGCGCGTCGAACCGAGATGCTGCGCGCGTTGCGCGAGGCCGGCGCGCCGGTGTTGATCGGCACCGACGCGCCCAATCCCTACGTCATGTTCGGTTTTTCGCTCCACGAG
>CAZHWA010000517.1:0-2285 GCA_964536175.1 uncultured Terricaulis sp.
GCAACCCGCAGGTGTCGGAGGCGCGTGACGACCGCTACGTGGCGGCTGCAAATCTCACCGGCAGCTTCCGTTTTGCTTATATCGCGCGTGCGGTTTCGCCGGGGCGTTATGCGATGCCGGCGGCGCAAGTGGAGGATATGTACCGCCCCGGCGTGATGGCGCGCACCGAAACCGGCTCAATCCGGATCGCGCCGCGGGGAGGGGGATCGATGCGATGCGGCCCGCGCGCAGCGTTGCCGCTAACAGCGAAGCAGAAGCCATGGGCGGTGGCGCTGCTGGCGGTGCTGCTGACACTGCTGACGCTTGACCAGGTTTTTCCGCCACCGCTTGAGCGCATGCGTGAGGTCTCCCCGGTCGTCGTGGATCGCCACGGCGAGTGGCTGATGGCGTTCACAACCCGCCAGGGCACATGGCGGCTGGAAGCGCGGCTGGATGAGATCGATCCGGAATTCCGCCGTCGCCTGATTGCGATCGAAGACGAGCGTTTCTGGCTTCATCCCGGCGTCGACCCAATTGCGCTCGCGCGCGCGAGCTTGTCCTACTTGCGGGCAGGCCGGGTAACGCAGGGTGGCTCCACCATCACCATGCAGCTTGCCCGCCTGCTGGAGCCGCGTCCGCGCACGGTCGGTTCGAAGCTGATCGAAATTGTGCGGGCGATGCAGATCGAGCGGCGGCTGAACAAGCGCGAGATCCTCGCCGCCTATCTCACGCTTGCGCCCTACGGCGGCAATCTTGAGGGCGTGCGCGCCGCAAGCCGCGCCTATTTCCAGCGCGATCCACAATGGCTCGACGATGCCGAGATGGCGCTTCTGATCGCGCTGCCGCAAGCGCCGGAGGCACGGCGTCCGGATCGCCACCCGGCGCAGGCGCGCGCCGCGCGCGATCGGGTGCTCGACATGTTCGTGCGCGCCCGGCTGATATCACGCCGGCGGGCGGCGGAGGCCAAACAGAGCGCCGTTCCTACGCGCGCGCCCTTCCCGTATTCCGCCCCGCATGCGGCGCAGGCGCTCGTTGCCGCGCATCGCGGCGAAGGCGTCATCCAATCCACACTCGACGCGCGGCTGCAGCGCGATCTCGAAGCATTGGCGCGCCGTCGCGCAACGGCTCTCGAACGTGAGGCACAGATCGCCATACTGGCTGTCGATCTACGCAGCCGTGAAGTGCGCGCCCGCGTTGGCGGCGCCGGACGCGAGCGCGCCGGCGGCTACATCGACATGACGCGCGCGATCCGCTCGCCCGGCTCGGCGCTAAAACCTTTCCTCTACGCCATCGCTTTCGACGAGGGCATCGCCGCGCCTGAGACGCTGGTGCGCGACGCGCCGCGCCGCTTCGGCGGCTATCTGCCGGAGAACTTCGACCGGCGCTTCCATGGCGACGTTTCGTTGGAAGACGCGCTGCGTCACTCGCTAAATCTGCCGGCTGTCGCCACGCTGGAGCGTATTGGCGCGGGCCGGTTCCACGCAGCGCTGCGCCGCGCCGGCGCTGACATCAGGTTGCCGCGCCGCGCCGACGCCGAGCCTGGCCTCGCGCTCGCCTTAGGCGGCGTCGGCGTAACGCTTGAGGACATGGTGCAGCTCTATGCAGCGCTCGGTGACGACGGTCGCGCGCGTCCGCTTGTTAGCGATGGCGCCAGCGTATTTGCGTTTTCGCGCCGCTTTGTACGCAGGCGCACAGCCGAGCGCGTCTTGGAGATTCTTGCCAGCTCGCCGCATCCGGCGGGGCGCATTCCGGCGCAAGTGGCGCAAGGCGCGCCGCGCGTCGCGTTCAAGACCGGTACCTCCTATGGCTTCCGCGATGCGTGGTCGTTCGGTGTCTCGAACGGCTACGCCATCGGCGTCTGGGTGGGCCGGCCGGACGGTGCGCCGCGCCCGGGCGCCATCGGCCGCAGCGAGGCGTTGCCGATCCTGTTCGACGCGTTCGATCTCATCGGCGGCCCAAGCCAACCGTATCGCGCGCCCGAGCAGGAAAGTCCGGTCGCTCCCGCCCTGGTTCGTTTGGATGCACGTGACGTCGAAGGCCTTTCGATCCTGTTTCCGCCGTCGGGTGCGGAGGTGCTGGTGCTCGATTATGGTCCTGAGTCGCGCGGGCTGTCGCTTTCCGCGCGGGGCGGGCGTGCGCCGCTGTCATGGTATGCCGAGGGCAGGCGGGTCGACGCCGAGCCGACGAGCGGACGCGCGATTTGGCGGCCAAGCGCGCCTGGGTTTTACGATGTGACCGTGATCGACGCCGAGGGTCAGCGCGCGCGCGTGCGCGTGCGTATCCGCAATTCGGGCTGATTGGGAAGG
>CAZHWA010000518.1:0-2283 GCA_964536175.1 uncultured Terricaulis sp.
TGCGTGAATCATGTCTGCAAGTCTATAGCGTTCGCCTCGCCGCGTATCCCCCGGCGCGAATTGCGCCTGTTGATGACCTAAGGCCCTCAGCAGCGTTTGCGCTGGCTGCGAAAACTTCTAATGTCGTGGCGGTAATGGACGACAAGGCGCCCCCGATCGAGGACCCGATCGAAACGATTCGCCGCGAGATCGACGGCATAGACGCCAGTTTGCTCTCGCTCCTCGCCCAGCGCCTGCAATTGGCCGACAAGCTGGCCGCAGCGAAGACTGTGCAGCCCTGGCTGCCCATCCGGCCGGGCCGAGAAGTGGCGCTGCTGCGCCGGCTCATTGCCACTGCGCCTGCGCCGCTGGAGCGCGAGCTGGTGGTCGAATTGTGGCGGGCTTTGATTGCAGCCTCCTTGCGCCGCCAGCGCGTCATCGACGTTGCAGTCGGCGGCAACAAGCACGACTTCCGGCTGTTCGATGCGGCGCGGCGTCATTTCGGCGCCAGAACGCGCATCGATTTCGTCGGCGAACCGCAAGTGGCGCTCCAGAAGGCGGCGGACAATCCGCAATCGCGATTGGCGGTGACGCCATGGCCGGCTGCGCCCGGCGTGGGCGCCTGGTGGCCGGCGCTCACCGAGAGCCGCTATCACAAGCTGCATCTGATTGCGGCGCTGCCGGTGCTGCGCGATGGCGAAGACAATCCGGTTGCCGCCGTGTTCGCAGCAACGCCGCCGGAGGAGGCGGGCGAGGACGTCACGATCGTGCTGGCGTTCGACCGCAATTATCGTTTGCAGCGCGCGCTGAACGAAAGCGGGCTGTCGGGCAAAGAACTGGCGCGCGGCGATCCGAAGGTCCTCATCCGCATCGAGGGCTTTCTTGATCCCGACGATTCTCGCGTGCACGCCCTCACTCGGTTTGGTCTCGATAGCGTGCGCGTGCTCGGCGCTTACGCGCGTATCTGATGGCCCTCGTTTACGACCGCATCGCCATTCTCGGGATTGGCCTCATAGGCGCCTCGATCGCACGGGCCGCGCGCGAGTATGGCGCGGCCAACATCGTCTCGCTCTACGATGCAAACCCTGCGGTGCGCCAACGTGCGCGCGAACTGGCTCTGGGCGAGGTGCACGACGATCCGGAAAAGGCCGTGGCGAAGGCCGAGCTTGTCGTGCTGTGCGTGCCCGTCGGCGCCATGGCCGAGGCCGTTTCGGCGTGCAGCCGCGGCCTGAAGATCGGCGCCATCGTCACCGATGTCGGCTCTGTGAAGCAGGCGGTCGTGGACGCGCTGGCGCCCTTGTTGCCGAGCTATGTCTATTTCGTGCCGGGCCACCCCATCGCCGGCACCGAGCAATCCGGCCCCGAGGCCGGCTTTGCCGCGCTGTTCCACAATCGCTGGCATATCCTGACGCCTTTGCCCGGCGACGAACGCGACGCCTACGCCGCCGCGGTTGCGCAGGTGGAGGAATTCTGGCGCGCAATCGGCGCCGAGGTCGAGCGCATGGATCCGGCGCGCCACGACGTGGTGCTCGCCGTCACCAGCCACCTGCCGCACCTCATCGCCTTCAATATCGTCGCCATGGCCGAGGACCTCGAAAGCGTCACCGAAAGCGAAGTCGTCAAATACTCCGCCTCCGGCTTTCGCGATTTTACTCGCATCGCCGCCTCCGATCCGGTGATGTGGCGCGACGTGTTCTTGAACAATCGCGACGCCGTGCTCGAAGTCTTGGGCCGTTTCTCCGAGGATCTGGCCGCCCTGCAGCGCGCCATTCGCTGGGGCGAGGGCGATGCGCTCTACGCGCTCTTCGACCGCGCTCGGCGCATGCGCCGCGAAGTCATCGAAGCCGGCCAGGACACGCCCGCGCCGAACTGGGGCCGGAAAAATTAAGAACCTTGTTTTGTATTACATTGTGTAATACAATGTCTGCATGGGCATGAAAACCGTCCGCTTGGAGCCTGAGGAGGAAAAACTCCTCGAACGGCTGCGCCGGCGCACCGGTTTGACGACTTCGGACATTCTGAAGCGCGGCATGAAGCTGTTGGATGAATCCTTGGCCAAGCAGCCGCCAAAGAAGACCGCTTGGGAAATCTACAGCGAACTCGATATCGGACCCGGCGGGGATGCGATCGCCCCCGCCACCGAAACGCGCAAAGCGGTGCGGGAAGCGATTCTGCGTAAACATCGCAAATGATCCTGGTCGATACCGGCCCGTTGGTCGCGCTGTTCGATTCGCAAGATCGGATGCATGGTTCGACCCACGATCGCCTGCGCGCCATCCGCTCGCCTCTCGTGACGACGCTCCC
>CAZHWA010000519.1:0-2279 GCA_964536175.1 uncultured Terricaulis sp.
GGGCCAGACGCCTTCGTTGAGGCCGGCAAGGATCATGAGATCGCGCCGCTGCAAGCGCGCTTCGAGCAGGCCCCAGATGGCGACGGGCGCACCAGCGGCGCTGGCGGCCGGCGGAACTTGGCGCTCGTGCAGCAAGCTTTTCAACACGCGCGGCGCTGCGTAAGCGGGCAGGAGATCAAGCTTAGCGCCATGCGTGTAAGCCTCGCGCAGCAGCGTTGCAGCCGCTTCGCCATCGCGGCCCTGCCAGATTTCGCTGCGCGTCAGCGCTTCGGCGCACTCGCTCACGGCATCTGCGAACTCAGCGAGCGTGACCTCGCGATGCGACATGATGGTGCGTAGCGGCGCCAGCGCAGCGATCAACGTTTCGACGATGGCGCGCGCGTGCGGCCAAGCCTTGATCGGCTTATCGGGATCGCGTTCGCCGAAGTCGAGGAGTTCCTCGAGCATATCGTAGCGGCGTGCACCGCGCAGGGCTTTGTGTTCGAGAAGGGTGAGCGCGAATTGGCTGCGGCCAAGCGTGACTCTCGGGTGCTTAAGGAGCGCGGCGAGCGCAACCGGCTCGCCGGCATCGCGCGCCAGTTCGCAGAGAAGCGCGATGAGGCGGCCTGCTTCGGTTTGATCGAGCGGAGCGCCGTGGGAGACGGCGGGCTCGACGCCCCAGCGCGCGAGCTTGGATTCGATGCGGCGCGCGAGCGCCGCGTCCGGGGTGACGACGGCGGCGGTTTTGTTTTCTTCTAACGCTTCTCGCAGCAGGAGGGCGATCGCGGTCGCTTCCTGGTCCTCGGTTTCAGATTCGAGCACGCGAAGCCCGGCCACGCCTTGTCTGATGAAGTCTTCGCCGCCGGCCTCCTCGATCCGCGCCAGCCAGTCGGCAGTTTTCTTAGCAGGCGCCAGAGCTTCGCGCATGAGCACGCGTCGCGCCCTTCCTTGTGCGCTTTCCTGGGCCAAGAGACGAATATCGTAGCGGGCGACGCCGAGGGCCTCAAGCGTATGCTTGAGCGCGTGCTGCGGATGCTGATCGGTCAATAGGGACCAGGTTTCCTCGTCGAGGTCCGTATCGAGACCCGGCAGCACGACGGCGCCGAACGGCAAACTTGCGACGATGCGCATGAGTTCGCGCGTCGTGGCGATGGAGCCCGTAGAACCGGCGATGACGATGGGCCGGGTCGGCGGATCTGCCCGCCAGCGCGCTGCAAGGGCTCGTCGCAAATCAGAGCCATGCGCAGCCGGATCCGAGAGCCCCTGCTCTGCGAGGTGTTGCGGCCAGTAGGTCGCAATGATGTCGAGGAATGCGGCCGAACTGGCCCAATGACGCGCCAGTTCTTTCTGCTCAACCAGCGTAGCCAGCTTTTCCCATGCCACATGGTCCACAGTCGCAGCGCTGTCGAGCAGTCTGCCCAATTCATCTGCCAGCGCGATCGCGCGCGCCGGATCTTCGACGCCGTGCTCTGCTTTATCTCGCCGGCGGATCAGCGAGGCGAGCTGCAGGCGCCGCTGTAGCTTTTCAATTGGCGGCAGGAGATCGGCGCCGATCGGATCTGCGCCCCAGACGTCTGGATCGTCGTCAGCGTAAGGATCGCCGAGCGGGCGGATTGTGGGCAGCAGCGCCGCGCCCCCAAGGCGCTTGGCCAAGGCGTCGATCAGTCCCTGCGCCGCACGCCGGTTCGGCAAGAGGATGAGCGCATCGGACAGCGCGAACGGGTCAGTGCCCCGTACCAGCGCCTCTATTAGCTCGGCGGCGAGAGCGTCGAGAAATGGCGCCGACGCCGGCGTCGCGAAGATGCGCGGTGCTGGCGCCCCGAACAGTCCTGTCTCTCGCCCCCTCATGCCGGCGCGACGGCTGCCGTCAGTCGTGCTTCCGCCGCACGATGAGACGCGGGATCGCCGACATGCATCCAATAGCCGCCGAGCGGCGCGCCATGGAGCCGGCCATCCTTGGCCAAGCGCCGCCAGACGCGCGTGAACGAAAATGGCTCGAGCGGCTCGGCGTCAACGACGGACGGGTCGACTATTTGCACTCCCATGTAGGCCCACGGCGCCTGTGGCAGCGCATCGCGGAATGAGAGAACGCCGTGTTCGTCCATGAAGAAATCGCCCGCGCCCTCGAAACCAAGGCAATGCGCCATATCCGCAAGCATAAGGCGTGCGCCCATGCGCGCAATGTCGAAGCCCTGAGCGAGACGAGCTATGGCGGACCCGGAGGGCTCCTCCCAGACCGAGTCGATGTTGCTGACGACGATCGGATCGTCGCCCAACAAAGATCGCGCCTGTTTGAGACC
>CAZHWA010000520.1:0-2278 GCA_964536175.1 uncultured Terricaulis sp.
GAGCGTGCCGCCGATCATGCCAGAACCGATGAGGGCGATTTTCGCGCGGGCCATGCGAGGCGTCTCCAGGTGAGTAAGGCCGCGTGGTCTAGACCTCCCGACGTAACAAGGCAACGCGGCCGAACGCGCGGCAGCGGACCCGTGCTATGGCGACGTGAACTCCTCGCCGTTCCAGCGCAGACGCGCCGATTCCGTCTGCGCGCCGACAACGCTCCCATGCAGCGCGAGGTCGAGCACGTCGCGATCGCCGTCGCGCGTGATCGCAACGTCCTGGACATTGCCCATTTCAATGGGGACGAGGCCGCCGCCCGGCTGCGACATGAACACGGTGAAGGAACAGCCGGCGCTGCCACAATAAAGATTGCCGCCTTCAGTGCAGCGGAAGGCGCCGTGGCTCAGCACATAATCGACAGCGTTGTCGCCGTTGAACTCGCCCCGCTGCAACGCTTCTGCCAAAGCCACCGGCTCCAGTTCGCCCATGCCGTCGGCGCAAACCGCGCGCTCCTGGTCGATGCGCGCTTCTATTTCGGGCGGAAATCCCGCATCCGACGCCGCGGGCGCGCACGCCCACAGCGCGCAGGCGCTCAGCGCAAAGCCCAGTGAAAATCTCATGCTCGCCCCCTTTCGCTGCGACAATTATGGCCGCATGCGGGAGCGCGCAAGCGGCTCTAGAGCTTCACCGCCATGAGCAGGCCATCGCCAATATTGGTCATGACGGCACGCACGCGCGGGTCCGCTTTCGCCTTGACCGCGAGCGCGCGCAGCGCGGTTGTATCTTCGCTGGTATCGGCCGGATCGGCGACGCGGCCGGACCAAAGCATGTTGTCGAACAGCATGACGCCGCCTGGGCGAAGCAGCTGCAATCCGCGTTCGTAATAGGCGTCGTAACCGGTCTTGTCGGCGTCGACGAACCCGAAGTCATAGGCGCCAGCCTGACCGGCGGCGATGCGCTCGTCCATCGTGGTGCTGGCCGGCGCCAGCACCAGGTCAATGACGTCATCGACGCCAGCCTCGCGCCAATAGCCGCGCGCCTTGGTCGTCCACTCTTCGCTGATATCCAGTGCAAGCAGATGTGCGCCGGCCGAATGCATGTCCTTCAGCGTCAGCGCGATCGCCAGCGCCGAATAGCCGGTAAACACGCCAACCTCGAACGCGCGCCGCGCGCCTATCGCTCGCGCCATGAACTGCATGAACGCGCCCTGCTCCGCGCTAATCTGCAGACGCGCTTGCGCCATAAGGGCGGTTTCTTCGCGGCAGCGCTGAAGCGCCGGATGTTCCGGCGGATTGGTCTGCGCCAGATAGCGCACGAGTTCGGGCGCAAGGCCCAACGAAGAAGACATGAGAGCCGTCTTACGACAGCCGCTTCAATTCCTCCACCAGATCCGTGCGTTCCCAAGTGAAACTGCCGGTCTGATTGTCGTGCCGGCGGCCAAAGTGGCCGTAAGCCGCGGTTGGCGCGTAGATTGGACGGTTGAGATTGAGATGCGTGCGGATCGCGCGCGGCGTACAGCCGTCTATCAGTTCGGGCAGGGCCTTTTCGAGCTTGGCTGGGTCGATTGTATCAGCGCCGTGCAGGTCGACATAGAAGCTGGTCGGCCGCGCCACGCCGATCGCATAACTGATCTGGATCGTACAGCGCTGCGCCAAACCGGCGGCAACAACGTTTTTCGCCAGATAGCGGCACGCATAGGCGGCGGAACGGTCGACCTTCGTGGGATCCTTGCCGGAGAAGGCGCCGCCGCCATGCGGGGCGGCGCCGCCGTACGTGTCGACGATGATCTTGCGTCCGGTCACGCCGGCGTCGCCGTCCGGCCCGCCGATCTCGAAGCGGCCGGTCGGGTTGATGTGCCATTGCGTCTTCTTGGTGAGGAGGCCCTCGGGAAACACCGCCTCCACATACGGCTTCAGCAGTTGTTTGAACTTGTTCTGCGTGTAGTTGCCGCCGTCCAGTTTCTTCTTGTGCTGATGGCTCACGACGATCTGTTCCACGTGCACGGGCACGCCGTCCTCGTAGCGTAGCGTTACCTGGCTCTTGGCGTCGGGCTCGAGCTCCGGACGCTCGCCCGAGTGACGCACTTCTGCGAGACGCTTCAGGATCATGTGCGAGTATTGCAGAGCGGCCGGCATCAGCTCGGGCGTTTCGCTGCAGGCGTAGCCGAACATGATGCCCTGGTCGCCGGCGCCCTCGTCCTTTTTGTCGGTTGCGTCGACACCTTGAGCGATGTGGGCGGATTGGCCGTGCAGGTAGCAGGCGTATCTCGCCTTCTCCCAGTGAAAG
>CAZHWA010000521.1:0-2271 GCA_964536175.1 uncultured Terricaulis sp.
AGCGATCCAATCGGCGCGCGCGGCGGCGAGGCCGGCGTTGCGGGCCGCGGCGGGCCCGCGGTTCTTATCCAGCCGCACAAGCGCCACGCGGGGGTCCGCAGGCAGGGCCGGAGCGGCGCGCGAGGCGTCGTCGACGACAATCACCTCGACATCTGCGTCCTGGGCCAAGGCCGAGGCGACCGCGCGCCCGACCTCGGCGTCGCTCGCAACGACGCCCTGCACGATTATGCTGATCTCGGGCATCGCGCACAGACCTGTTCTGCCTCACGCACGCCGCGTGCGGCCCTCTCCTCAGCCGTCGGCGAAGTTCTGGACAAAGTCCACGGAGCGGCGAATGCGCTCCTGCATCAGGCTTTCGGCGAAATGAAAGTCCATGAGTTCGTCGATATCGACGGCCTCGCCGCGCCCGATCGGAAACATAAGCGGCTTAAGCCCGATGCGATGGCGGCGTTTGGCGAAGCTCTCTTCGGTGAACATGTAGATGTTGGAGTTCTCCTCATAGACGGGCGGCAAGTCCTGGGTCGGGATGAGTTGGTTCGGATCGTGATTGAGGGCCGAACCGTCGCTCTTGAACAAACGCGTCTTGAGTTCGGTCACCGAGAACAGGCTGTCGTGATCGCCGGGCGCGCGATAGGCGCGAATGGCGCGCGAGATGGTTTCCGGGGTCAGCAGCGGGTTGGTCGAATGCGTCTGCAGATAGACCGGCGATTTGAGCACGCTCATGTGGAAGGCGATCAGCTCGTTCATCGGCACCTCGTCGCCTTCCAGCTCCTTGGGCCGGCGCAAGACGGCGACAGGGAAGTTCGCCGCCGCATCCTCGGCGATGTGATCGGCGTCGGTTTCGACCACGACCTGGTCGATCTCGGGCGTTTCGAGCAGCGACTTCAGGATCCAGTGGAACAGCGGGCGCCCGCACATCGGCCGGATGTTCTTGTTGGGCACGCGCGCGGAGTGCCCTTTCATCGGCACGATGGCGGTAATCCTGCTCATTGGAGATCTCCCCGAAGCGCGCGCACGAAATCGCCCTCCTCGCGCAGCTTCTCGCCTAAGAACACCATTTCGGTGCCGTATGCCATAAGCCGGCAGCCGGCCGCTATGCGCCGGCGCATCGCCGCATGGTCGGAATGCACCACGTGGTAGCCGCCCGGCTTGCGCGACCGGGCGATCGCCTGTTCGACCGCGTCGAGCTGGGCCTTCACCTCGGGATCCTCGAACTGACCGGGTTTGCCGAGCGAGCCGGAGAGGTCGTAGGGACCGATGAGAAAGCCTTCCACGCCATCGACCGCCAGGATGTCGCCCAGCCCCGCCACGGCGCGGTGATGTTCGATCTGCACGATCAGCGCCAACTCCGGCTCCAATGCGTCGCGGTAGCGGTCAAAGCCCATGCCAAAGCCCTGCGCGCGCGCAAGCCCGACCCCGCGCGTCCCGCGCGGAGGGTAGAACATCGCCGCGGCCGCCTTGCGCGCTTCCTCGGCCGAGCGCACGTCCGGCACGATGACGCCTTCAGCGCCCGCATCGAGCGCAGTCTTGATGAAGTGAGGCTCATTGGCCGGCACGCGCACGACCGGCGCGGCGCCCGCCAGCTGCACCACCTGGATGAGATCGCGCATGCCGGCGACGCCGATGGCGCCGTGCTCCATGTCGACAACCAGATAGTCGAACCCCGCGCCCGCCATCATCTCGGCCAGTTGCGGATAGGCGAACTGCAGCCACGAGCCGATGGTCAGCTCGCCGCGGCGCAACTTGGAGCGCAGGCGGAATTGCATCGCGCGCCTTAAGTCTGCAGCGCGCTGGCGGCGATCGGCGCCGAGGCAGCCGGCGTCACCTCCATCCCGCTGCGGAAGCAAGCGATGGTCGTCACATCCGTGGCGAACGGAGAGCGCGATGCGTCGGCCACCACGCCCAGAAACGGCATGCCGACGGCCTTGGCTGCGTTGAAGTCCGTCGTTGCGTCGCCGATCATCAGGCAGCGGCCGGCCTCGTGTCCGTATTTCGCCACCAGTTCGGCCAACAGATCGTGCTTTTCGCGTGGGGCGCCGCGCACTTCACGGAAATAGCGCGCCAGACCGCGTTCGCGCACGATCATGCGCAGCTCCTCCTCCGGCGTTCCGGACACCACATAGCAGGGCGTTTCACGCCGGTTGAGCAAGTGAAGCACGTCGCTCGCGCCGGGAATCTCCGGACACGCCAGCACTTCGTCGACAACCGCCTGTGCGAAGCTGTCGACGAGCTGGGCGATGCGTTCCGGCGTCGGCTCGCGGTCCAGCATCA
>CAZHWA010000522.1:0-2261 GCA_964536175.1 uncultured Terricaulis sp.
ACTGGCCGGCGTCGTGCGGCGTTACGTTGTAGGTCGCGCGCACGGTGACGGGCTGATCCGAAATGTTGCGGATGCGGTAGAAAGCCAGACCCGTCTCGCCGACACGCAGCGTCTCCACGCGTTGCTGCGGAGCGAATTCGATCGGCGCATCCGGGGCGATGTTGGCGTCGAACCGCACGTTGATGCGCCGGTCCAGCACACGCGCCGGCGCGGCCGCGGCTTCCTGGGTGGTGCCGCCATAGCCGGTGATGCGACAGAAGGCGTCGTAGAGCGGCACGGCCGACATGGCGAGCCCGGTCATGCCCGCCAGCACGGCAAGCGCTGCGCCGACGGTCAAGGCCATGCGCTTGCGATCCGGCTTCACAGCAGCGCCTCCAGAGCATTGGCCTGCAGCTGCGCCACGGTGATGGCGAAGATCAACACGACAAACGCCGCGATCGCCAGGGCGATCCAGCGGTTGCGTCGCTTGCGCGACTCCAGTTCTTCTGGCGTCATGATATTCATGCGCCCCCGCCTCCCACCAGCAGCGCGGCGAACAGCACGAAAAGATAGAGGATCGAGTAGCCGAACAGGTCGCGCGCGGCGCGGTCTTCGCGTTTGTCGCCCTCGCCCGCGCGCGAGCGCAAAACGCGCCAGGACAGCAGCAGGAACAGCGCGCCGCCAAACACCGACACCGCCATGTAGACAATTCCGCCAAGCCCGGTGAGCGCCGGCGCCACGCCGAGCGGCGCCAGCAGCAGCGCGTAGGCGAAGATGTGCCGGCGTGTGGCCTTGGCGCCGTGCGTCACCGGCAGCATCGGCACCCGCGCAGCTTCGTAGTCGCGATGCGAGATCAGCGAGAGCGCCCAGAAATGCGGCGGCGTCCAGATGAAGATGATGCCGACAAGCAATAGCGGATCGAGCCCGATCGAACCGGCCTTCGCCGCCCATGCGATCGCCGGCGGCAAGGCGCCGGCGAGGCCGCCGATGACGATGTTCTGCGCCGTGCGGCGTTTCAGCCACATTGTGTAGACGACCGCGTAGAAGAAGATCGTGAATGCGAGCAGCCCCGCCGCAAGCGGCCCCGCCGCCAGCTGCATGGTCATCACCGCCAGCAACGAGAGCACGAGGCCGAGCCCCAGCGCCTCCTCGCGCGGCACCCGTCCGGCCGGGATCGGCCGCGTGCGCGTGCGCGTCATGACGGCGTCGATGTCGGCGTCATACCACATGTTGAGCGCTCCGGCCGCGCCGGCGCCGACGGCAATAGCCAGCACCGCTGCGAAACCGAGCACCGGATCGGCCGCGCCGGGCGCGATGACGTATCCGACCAGCGCCGTGAACACGACGAGGCTCATCACACGCGGCTTCAGCAGCGCAACGTAGTCGCCGGCGCTTGCTACCTGCGTCCGATGCTCAACTGCGACGTTCGACATGGGCTCCAGTCAGTAGTCAGTAGTCAGTAGTCAGTGGCCTCGTCCTCAGACCCTACTGACTACTCCCTACTCACTACGGCCTACTAATGATGCGGATCCGGCTTGATCACCGGCAACTCGTTGAACTGGTGGAAGGGCGGCGGCGAGGACAGCGTCCACTCCAGCGTGGTGGCGCCCTCGCCCCACGGATTGGCCCCGGCGCGGCGGCGCACCAGAAACATCTCGACCAGGATCACCAGGAATATGAGCACGCCAACGGCGGTGATTGCGTAACCGATCGAGGAGACCTCATTCCAGAACGCAAACGCCTCGGGATAATCGATGTAGCGTCGCGGCATGCCTTGCAGGCCGAGGAAGTGCTGCGGGAAGAAGATGATGTTCACGCCGATGAACATGATCCAGAACTGCAGCCCCGCCAGGAATCCGTTGTAGCGGTAGCCGCTCATCTTCGGGATCCAGTAGAAGAAGCCGGCAAAGATCGCGAACACCGCGCCGAGCGAGAGCACGTAATGGAAGTGAGCCACGACATAATAGGTGTCGTGCAAGGCGGTATCGATGCCCGAATTGGCCAAGACGACGCCGGTCACGCCGCCGACCGTGAACAGGAAAATGAAGCCGATGGCCCAGAGCATCGGCACTTTGAACTCCAGCGAACCGCCCCACATGGTGGCGATCCAGGAGAAGATTTTGATCCCTGTCGGCACCGCGATCACCATGGTCGCGGCGATGAAATAAGCCTCAAGATCGAGGCCCATGCCGACCGTGAACATGTGGTGGGCCCAGACGATGAAGCCGCTAAAGCCGATCGCCCCCATCGCGGAGGCCATGCCGCGGTAGCCGCAGCTCGGC
>CAZHWA010000523.1:0-2243 GCA_964536175.1 uncultured Terricaulis sp.
GGAGAGTGTGATCCTTGCGACGGGGCCTCTGACGTCACCGAGCTTGGCCGACTCCATCCGCAACCTGACCGGCGAAGATTCGCTCGCCTTCTTCGACGCCATTGCGCCGATCGTGCATGCGGACTCGATCGATTTCGAAATCGCCTGGAAGCAATCGCGCTACGACAAGGAAGGCCCGGGCGGGGACAAGGCGGCGTATGTGAACTGCCCAATGGATGAGGCGAAGTACGTCGCGTTCATCGCTGCGCTGAATGCGGGCGCGAAGACTGAGTTTCGCGAGTGGGAGAAGTCGACGCCCTATTTCGAAGGCTGCCTGCCGATCGAAGTGATGGCCGAGCGCGGGCCGGATACGCTGCGCTTTGGGCCGATGAAGCCGGTGGGGCTGGTCGATCCGCGGACGGGCAAGCGGCCTTATGCGGTGGTGCAGCTCAGGCAGGACAACAAGCTCGGCACGCTGTTCAATATGGTCGGCTTCCAGACCAAGCTGAAATATGGGAGCCAGGAAGAGATTTTCCGCATGATCCCGGGCTTAGAGAACGCACGCTTTGCGCGGCTCGGCGGGATACATCGCAATACGTTTTTGAATTCGCCGAAGCTGCTCGATGCGACGCTGCGTTTGCGCGCGGAGCCGCGGGTGCGCTTTGCCGGGCAAGTGACGGGCGTTGAAGGCTACGTCGAAAGCGCGGCGATGGGGATGCTGGCGGGGCGCTTCGCGGCGACGGAGCGTTTGGGACGCGCTGTTGAGCCGCCACCGGTGACGACGGCTTTGGGCGCGCTGCTGGCGCATGTGACCGGTGGTCATATCGAAGGCGGCAGAGGCTCGTTTCAGCCGATGAACGTAAACTTCGGGCTGATTCCCGAAATCGCCGCGCCGACGCACGGGCCGGATGGCAAGAAGCTCAAAGGCGAAGAGCGCGCGCGCGCGAAGAAGCTTGCGCTGGCGGAGCGGGCGCTGGGGGATTTACAAGGGTGGCTCATCACCTAGACAATCCTGCCGGGGGACGGCCGTGGTCGACGTGTTTATCTCGTACAAGCGGGAGGATCGCCAGCGAGCGCAACTCATCGCCAAGAAACTCGAATCGATCGGTTTTGACATTTGGATCGATTCCCGAATTGCGAGCGGCACTGCGTTCGATGCCGAAATTGATAGCGCCCTTAAACAGGCTAAGGCCGTTTTGGTCCTGTGGTCACCAGCGTCGGTTTCCAGCGAGTGGGTTCGTAACGAGGCTATGCTCGGGAAGGAACGCGACCGCCTCGTTGCGATCATGTTGCAGCCCTGCGAACTTCCAATAGCGTTCCGCTCAACTCAGTATGAGCCGCTGTTTAGACGTGGCTTCTCCGATGACGAGCCAAGCTGGCTCCGCTGCGTGGAACGCCTCAAGGATTTAACTGGTCGCCGTGAGGAAAACGATAGGAAGCAGCGTCACGTTCTCGGGCGGCGACGCACGCTACGATCGCTATCCTGGCTGGCTGCCTGGCCCATCGGCGCAATCGTAATAACATTTGCGCTAAGCTACCTGCTTTCGACGGTCCGCACAGTCCCACCAGGGCCCGCGGATTTCTCAGCAACTAGCTGGGATGACGGATACTTCTATTCGCGGGCCACCGTTGAGATAGAAGGAGAAACCGTTGTTCCTAATCACGTCGAGATCACCTGCGATAGGCAATATGGATATTGCGTAGAGGCTCGCGCTGAGCTGTTCGATGGCACGCTGATGGCTATGACGGATCGCCGCGCGATCGTTCAGTGGGACGTCAATACCATCATTGCTCGTCAAGACACACCTTGTGCGTCGATAGTGATGACCGTCGATCGAGCAACCGAGACGGTCAGCGCCGTTCGGACCAGAAACCCTAGCATCACCTCTGATGACTTCATGTGCGGCTGGATGAACGCACAGAACGTCTATCGCTATGTGGATGGCAGCCGACGCGCAGAAACCATCGCGCGAACGCAAGACCGCTATTTCCAGATCGCCTTTTGGTCCGCAATTGTCCTCTGGAGCTTCTTTGTCATCCTCAGAATAGTCGCCGTATTTCGTCGCAACTAGATCAGTCCACCCAGTGGTGAGCTTGGATCAGCGTATTTCTTCTTGCCCATCCGCCCCGCGAGATACGACTCGCGTGCCGCGATCACCGCGTGCTTCATCGCTTTGGCCATGCGCACTGGGTCCTTCGCTTCGGCGATGGCGGTGACCCTCAGCTCTTAGCGCTTCTTCGGGATTTCATCGCCAGCTCGGGGC
>CAZHWA010000524.1:0-1080 GCA_964536175.1 uncultured Terricaulis sp.
GGGCGAAAACTGCAATAATTCCGGCTGGCGCGCGTGTGGGACAACCGCTGCGCACGAGCGCACTCTGCGGCATGTCGATGAGCCGGACGGGGTTTTTCACCCAATACGTCGGATCAGAACCTCGGTTCTTCCGCCGGCGGTGTATAGGGCACATCGCCATCGCCCATGAAGCGCCGGCGTGTGGCCTCGGCCACCGCGTTGCACAACTCGTCGCCGAGCGCGGCCGGGTTGTCTCGGCATTGCTCGCGCAACTCGGCGAGACGTTCGGGATCGGCAATCAGCGATTCGACGGTTTCCGTCGGCGCTGGCTCACCACAGGCGGTCATCATCAATGCAAGCGATAGCACCGTGAGTTTTCTCATGGTTTGATCTCCTTCGTGATGTCAGTGTGATGTGAAGGTGTATCCACGCCAATCGGACTGACCCGATCAATGAAGCGGCTCAAGGTCTCGGAGGGATCGACATTCCGCCGCAGCAGATAGGTGATGAGTGTCGGGGAACGGCCCGCCAAGGGACGGCCGACCACATCTCCATTCCGGCAGGCGATGACCTGCGAGGCACCGACCAATGCCAGCGCATAGCCTGCCGCCACCAGCGTCAGCATCAGTTCCAACGAAGTCACCTGTTCGGCGATAAGCGGGTCTGTGCCCGCTCGACGCAGGATGCGCGCGATCTGCTGCCCGTAACCTTCACAGGACTGCGGATCGCACATCACTAGCGGATAGCGCAGCACCTCGTCCAACGGAATGCGCTTGTGAACCAGCAGAGGGTGCCGCGCCGGCAGGGCGACCATTAGTGGATCACTCCACGCCGGCTCGGCCACAATGCCGTCCCCGACCTCGGCCGACTGGGCGAAGCCTACATCGTACAGGTCGTCGTGCAATCCCCTGATTTGCTGCGACAGCGGCACCTCGAACAAGCGGACCTCGATATCGGGATCGTCCTGTCGACACTGGGCAAGCAAGGCGCTCAGGCGTGGCGGCGTGATCCCGTCGGACAAGGCAACGCGCAGTTGGTCCAGGTAGCCGGCGGCGACGGCCTCGACGCTGTTGCGCGCCTGTTCCAGAACAGCGAAGACAC
>CAZHWA010000524.1:1090-2243 GCA_964536175.1 uncultured Terricaulis sp.
CGTCCGTTCGAAAAGCCGATCACCCAGCTGATCCTCCAACCCATTGATAGCGCGAGACAACGGCGACTGCTCGATATGCAGGCGCTGGGCGGCATGTCCGAAATGCAGTTCCTCGGCGACCACAATGAAATAACGAAGATGGCGCAGCTCCATGTGTCTTGTCCTGAATTTATCAATGCCTCCGCTCGAAGCCATCAGGCTCAAACCGACGTTCTCTATAGGCAAGCAGCCGAAGCGCGTTGAACACCACGACCAAGGTTGATCCTTCATGCGCCGCGACGGCCGGGCCGATTCCCAATCCGAGAATCGTTGCAGGAACCAGCAGCGCCACGATGCCAAGGCTGATAAACAGGTTCTGGCGGATGATCGCGCGTGTACGCCGACTGAGTTCGACCGCAAACGGCAGGTGCGAAAGATCGTCCGCCATCAAGGCAACGTCGGCAGTCTCCAACGCCACGTCCGAGCCGGCCGCCCCCATGGCGATGCCGACTGTCGCATGGGCCATGGCGGGCGCATCATTCACACCGTCCCCCACCATCGCGACTTCGGTGGTGTCGCGCAGTTTTTTGATGGCCTCAACCTTGTCCTCGGGCATTAGATCGCCCCATGCCTCGTCCAGGCCCACGTGCTTGGCGACCGCATCGGCGACGCGCTGGTTGTCGCCGGAGATCATGATCATGCGGTTAATGCCGATGGCGCGCAGTCGTTCGAGCGCGGGCCGCGCCGTTGCGCGCGGGGTGTCCATCAGACCGATGACGCCAAGATCGCGGCCGGCGCGGCGGACCGCCATGGTGGTCCGTCCCTCCGTGCGAAGCCGCTCGACCGCATCGGCAACCGGCTCAGTCAAGGCGGGCAGCCCGTCGCTGCCGAACATTTCCGCCTTACCAATTTCAACGCTCTCTCCCTCCACTTGGGCAACCACCCCTTTGCCGGTCAGGCTGCGGAGTCCGGATGCGACGAGAAGCGCCGCTCCGCCAAGGCGTTCCGCACCATCCTGTGCGATGGCCCGCGCCAAGGGATGATCGCTTAACGCCTCGACAGCGACCGCCGTGGCCAGCAGTCCGGTTTCGTCAACGCCTGGCGCTGGCAGAACGTCGGTGATGCGCGGCCGTCCTTCGGTCAAGGTGCCGGTCTTGTCGAAGGCCAGGGCATC
>CAZHWA010000525.1:0-2228 GCA_964536175.1 uncultured Terricaulis sp.
GCATCGCGAATGACGCGAAGAGCTGCAGGCCTTCGGTGAAGGCGCCGAACATCGCAACGGTGCGCAAGATGTCCTCGTCGCTGTCGACGCCGAACTTGCCCATGTAGTCGTGCTTGTCGCGCATCGCTTGGTAATCGTAGAAGGCGGCGAACTCGCTGTCGGGCATGCCGATGGTTTCGAGCAACAGCGCGTAGGCCGCGATATGCACCGTCTCGATGTTCGAGAACGAGGCCAACATCATCTTCACTTCGGTCGGTTTGAAGACGCGCGCATAGCGCTCCATGTAATTGTCGTTCACCTCGACATCCGACTGAGTGAAGAAGCGAAAGATCTGCGTCAGCAGGTTGCGTTCCTGATCGGAGAGCTTGGAGGCCCAGTCCTTGACGTCCTCGCCGAGCGGGACTTCTTCGGGCACCCAATGGACCTGCTGCTGACGGCGCCAGAACTCGTACGCCCACGGGTACCGGAATGGCTTGTAGCCCAGCGACGGCGTCCTCAGCCCCGGCAGCTTGCCCCCTTTGTCAGCCATGTCCGCTCGTCTCCTCCACGCAATGAACTCAAAATGTAGGGGATTTGGCGGCGCTAAGCCACCACATCTTGCTGATTCAGCGCCGAGTCCCGTTTAAGAAAGGTTACTTGGCGTCCGACCATGACGCGATTCCGGCGATCGGCGAGGCCGGTGGGGATCGCAACTGTGGAAAGGCCAGCCCAGACGGTCAGCCGCGGGGGCGCCCGCGTCTTACACCGTCATCGCGATAACGTGCTTTGCCAACCGGGCGCGCGCGTCAGCCGGGGGCGCGATGGCTTTGCGGGTCACCGTGTCGAAGGTGAGCGCGACCGCTTCCATGCTGGCCCATACGCCGCCGCTTTCAGGGTCGCAGAGCCAATGTACGAGGCGCAGGGTCTTCTCGCCGATTTCGGCGATGCCGGACCGCACCTCGATCAGATCTCCCGCGCGCGGAAAATAACGATAGACGAAACGCGCCTCCACCACGGCGCCCGCGGGCTCGCCGGCGCCGTTTGCGTCGGCCGACTCCTGCCGGAACTGCGCCAGCAGGTTCGGCACCGAGTCCGAGACGCGGCCGACAAAGTGTTCGCCGCGCAGCCGGCCGAATCCATCGCACTGGTCCGGTTGCACCATCGTCGCGCCGATGCGCGCCGCGCCCACCTCGATGGCGCGCTGTAGCGAGGCCTCGGCGCTCGGGGCGGCGGCAAGATCGACCGAGCGCGGCTTGCCATGCGCGGGCACTGCGACACGCAATCGCTTAGCCGCAGCGCGCGATCGCTCCGACCACGCAAAAGGCCGAAAGCTGCGCGTGTCGACGTGCGCGATCTTCAGCGTGAAACAGGAAGCCGGCGCGCCATCGGCGTGGCGCATGTCGAGGCAAATTTCAGCATCCGCTTCGCGCATCGCGACAACGCCGCCGTGCATGGTCAGCGGCGCGCCGGGACGCGCTTCTTTGAGAAAGCGAATGTGTGCTTCGAGCGGCGCCAGGGTGGCGCCCGCGGCCGGCGTGAAGGCGCGCGGCATTTCCAGCGCGCGGGCCAAATGCGCAAGCCCAATCATCGCCCGCTCGACGTGGAAGCGCACATTGAGATGGCCGCCGTCGTCGCATTCCCAGGTGTTGACGCTGCCCCGATAGAGCGGCGCGGGCAGGGGCGCCGGATGGGTCACGCCTGGCATGCAGAGCAGAGTCCCGAAGCTTCGATCATGGTGCGGCGAATGGCGAACCCATCCTTGCGGGCGGCGTCTTTCAGATCGATCAATGCGTGGCCGGCGTCAAACTCCTCGGCGGCGCCGCACTTCTCGCAAATGAGGAAGATGGTCGAGCGTTCGCACGCGCCCACATCGCACGCAACAAACGCGTTTAGGCTCTCGATCCGGTGCGCAAGGCCCATGCGGACCAGGAAATCGAGCGCACGATAGATGGTCGGCGGCTTGGCGTGTTTCTCGGCGTCGAGCAGCGGCAGGAGATCGTAGGCCTTGGCTGGCCCCGGCCGATCCATCAAGAGTTCGAGCACCCGCCGGCGCAACGGCGTCAGGTTCTCCCCCGCGCCAGCGCAGCGCCGTTCCGCTTCCGCAATTTGCTGTTCGCGCGTGGCTGCGTGTTCGTGTGACATGCCGCTCATGATCGCAGGGTCCAGCACCGCGTGAAAGATGGGCGCAATCGCGGCGAATTTTGAGTTCGGCGATGCAACAGAACTTTAGAAGAACATTCGAGTCGCGG
>CAZHWA010000526.1:0-2228 GCA_964536175.1 uncultured Terricaulis sp.
GTGCTGGCGATGGGGACGTTCATCAGCCAATCGACGAAAATCGTCGACCGCGCGACCGGACAGGTCCTGCGCGGCGAGGTGCCGGCCTACAGCGTGGTCGTGCCGGGATCGCTGCCCGACCCCAAGGGCGGGCCGAGCCTCGCGTGCGCGGTGATCGTCAAGCGCGTCGATGCACAGACGCGCGCCAAGACCGGCGTCAATGAGCTGCTGCGAGAGTAACTCGGCGTAGCCGCGCGCTCCCGCGCCGTTTGCCTAGCGGCCAGCTTGCAGCGTCACCCTGATTTCAGCGCCGTCGGTACCCTGCTGAGTCCAACTGTCGCCGACGTTTTTGTCACCGACATACTCGGTACACCCACGCTCGCCGCCGGCGGGCGTCAGGCAAAGCTGGCTATCCGTCACCTCATACGCGCCTGCCGCAACCTGTTCGCCCTCGGGCGTGCTTGCGGTGAAGCTGCCATCCGCGTCGAAATGATAGTGGACGACCGTTCCATCCGAATCCGTGACGACAAAGGTGTTGCCGACGCCGTTTTGCATCGTGTCTGCGAACGCCGCGCCTGCCGCGAGAACTGCCGCGAACGCCGTCATAACTGCGAGTGTTCTCATTCTATATCCTCCCAACTTGACTTAGGCTGTAGCCGCGCGCGTCATCGAAAGCGGATGTGCGTAGCTCAGGCGCCGCCACACCCATTCCAGCGGGCCCATCTTGAACCGCGACAGCCAAAGCGGCGACCAGATCAATTGCACCGCCCACACCGCCAGCACGATAGCCCAGAGTGTGGGCCGATCAACTTCGCCCCACAGCCCAAAGCCGCGTCCGCCGTAGAAGATCGTCGTCATGATGACGGACTGGGCGATGTAGTTGGTGAAGGCCATGCGCCCCGCTGCAGCCATCGGCTCGGTCAAGAGGGAAAGGATGCCGGCTTTCACCAGTACGATCAGCACGCTTGCGTAGAAGAGGGCGACGAAAATCGCGAGCGCAGTATTGGGAAAATTGCCGGCGCCCATCATGTGCACGAAATCGAAGCGAAGCTGCCAATTGAGCCAAGCCTGATAGGCCACAAGCGCTAAAGCGGCCGCGCCGATCAGTATCGCCAGCGTGTAAACCCAATAAGGGCTGCGCCCGCTGAAAAATCCGGTCTTGAACAGCGCCATCCCGATCATCATGACGCCGGCGGTGCGGATCAAGAACATCGGCATGAAACCGATGAAGGCCAGCCACGTATCCAGATTCTCGCGCGTGGCCGATATGGCCCCGGCCCGGTAAGCGGCGATCTGTCGCTCGATTTCAGCCGCCGGCGGCGACCACATATCGGCTCGCAGCTCTTCGATCGTACCGGCAGGCGCGTATTGGATCATCGCGCCCATACCGGAGAACACGACCGTGCCCAGGATCAGCAGAGTGGCGCCAACAATGAACAGGGTATGCGCGCGCCATGAGCGGACGAACATCACCACCAATCCGGTCAGTGCATAGACAAGGAGGATGTCGCCGTACCATATCAGGGCGCCGTGTATCACGCCGAACAGCACCATCCACCAGAGGCGGCGATGCAGCACTTTGCCCCTGTCTTTGTCGCTGCGCTCGCCGCCGACAAGATAGATGCTCGCGCCAAACAATAACGTGAACAGCGTGATCATCTTGAACTCGAAGAACACGTGCATCGCGAACCACGACCAGAGCGTGGATTCGGTTATGGCGATGGGCGGCGCGAGCGGATTCTGCCCGTTCTGAAACGGCGCGGCGAAGAACACCGCATTGACAGCGAGGATCCCCAGCAACGCAAAGCCGCGCACGACGTCGAGGCTCTTGATCCGGCTCTGATGGACTTCCTCAAGTTCGTACTGAGTAAGCAGGGTCAAAAGCTGGTAGAGGCGGAGGGAATGATTCCTTTACCCGCAAACATTGCCAAAGAGGAACTGGCAAAACTGCAGTAGGGTTAAACAGAAAACTCTAGCAGTGGGCGCGGATAGCCCACTTCTGGCCGCAACGGCCGCCCAGGTACGGCGGCAGCGGCCAGTCACAGGGTGGGTTCGGCTAAATGACGAAGATCTTGGCAGGCGCCCCCGCTCCCTTAGGGGCGCATTGGGACGGACACGGCACCAACTTTGCCGTTTTTTCACAAGACGCGGACAAGGTTGAGTTGTGCATTTTCGAGTCTGCGGAGGCGAAGACAGAATCGCAGCGGCTCGTCCTTCCGGCAAGGTCCGGCTACATCCACCACGGTTAT
>CAZHWA010000527.1:0-2210 GCA_964536175.1 uncultured Terricaulis sp.
GTATGTGGCCTGCCTTCGCCTAGGCGTTCGATCGCGTCGCGATGTTCAAGCGACGTCAGCTCGCTGTCGCGCCCAGGTAGATCGCGCCGTAAGTCTGTATCTGATAGCTGGCGCATCAGCGCATCTCCTCTCGCAGCAATGTGGGATCGCGACGGTGATCCGCCTACGCCTCGCGCTTCACCTTACCGCGCCGCCGCAAGCGTCGCCCACGCCGTCGCCCTGTCTCGCCCGGCCGTCGCCGCCGGCAAGGAGAAAATCGTTTCCCCGCCCCGCTGACGCGGGCTTCGGGTCCGCGCTGATGCGCGGACCGCGGGCCCCACCATTTTCACCTTGCCCGCGCCGCCTCATGGCCGGGCGCTTTGAGCGCCGTCGCGGGCGAGCCCCGCGGCCCCGGGATCAGCCGGGAACGCTTCAAACGAGGATACGCTCATGACCAACCGCGTCACCATCACCGGCAAGCTCGTCGACGCGCCGAAGATCCGCACCTTCGAACAACGCGGCGGCACGGTCGAAATAGTCGCGCTCTGGGTCGAAGTGCAGGACGAGAACCGCGCCGACCGCTTCACCGTCGAGATCAATGACGGCAAGGCCTCGACCGCCGCCAAGGCGATGAAGAAAGACGTCATCGTCGAAGTCACCGGCAAGCTCCGCCACGACCGCTGGAAGGACCGGACCACCGGCCGCTGGATCGGCAAAGTCTTCGTCGCCATCGATCCGGGCGAGGGCAGCCTGCGCTCCAAGGGCGTCGCCCCGGACGCGGCCAAATCCGAAGCCGCCTGATCGCTTGCACGCGGCCGCACCCCGGTGCGGCCGCTCGCTTTCGCGGAGCGCTCCAATGACATCCGAACTCATCACGCGCGAACACGCGCAATCATGCTCGCCTATGGCGCACGAAGCGCGGTCGGCGAGGCGATCGATCCCAAGCCGGTGGTGAGGCTCTTCACACCCGACGGCGCCTGCATCTGGCTGTTGACCGAACTCGATCCGGAAGATCCCGACATCGCCTTCGGACTCTGCGACTTGGGAATGGGTTTTCCCGAACTCGGTTCGGTGCGCATCTGGGAGCTTCGCGATGTGCGTGGCGTGCTCGGCCTACCGATCGAGCGGGATTTGCATTTCGTTCCGCATCGAACACTCAGCCAACATGCCGATGTAGCCGGCACAGCGGGCGCCAATCGAGCCTAACCCTAAAACCGTCTTACCCACGCTGCTGCATGGAATGCAGCGCCCGGTCCGTGCTAACACCTGATGGAGATGACGATGCGTAAGACCATAGAAGTCGTTGCCCGCCTCGCCGCCCAAGGCGTGATCCGCGACTATGCCATTGCCGGCGCCGTCGCGGCGCTCAATTATATCGAGCCCACGCTCACGCAGGATATCGACGTGCTCGTTTCTATTGGGGATTTGGAGAACCGCAGCTCCGGCCTCGTTCTGTTGACGCCGATCGAGAATGCGCTGGCGGCAATGGGGTATAATGAGCGCACCGATGTCGGCATCCTGGTCGAAGGCTGGCCGGTGCAATTCCTGCCGGTCTCCTCACGACTCGATGAGGCGGCGCTTCGAGAGGCGCGCGAGATCGAGATCGAGGGATCGCCTCCGATCAAGACCCGGGTCCTCAGCCCAGAACACGTCGTCGCGAAGGCGATCACGGTCGGACGGCTCAAGGACTTGGCTCGGGTGGAGGCTTTCCTCGACCAGAACGCCGTCGATCTGAATGAACTGAAGGCCCTTTTAGATCGTTTTCAGCTCATGCCGGCGTGGTCGGCATTTTGCTTCAAAGCTGGCCGGAACAACCCATTTATTGTATCGTGAGGCCATGGCGGTGACGAGCTACCCCAAATTGGATGACCTGTTCGCTCGGCGCGCAGTGGGGCGGACGGCCCGCGCGCGCCTCACGTTCAGTGAGAAACTTGATATTCTGGAAGAACTTAGGGCGGCCGCCGCCCCCTTCAAGGCGATCCGGGCAAAGGGCGACCGAAGAACGGTCAAACGAACCGGCCACCGCTTGAACAATTAATCGGCTCTTCAGCAAGTCCAGTATCGGTGGCACGCGAGGCACATCCTCGCGCTCCAGGCGCGCGATGCGGTCAAGCGCATATTCCCGGTTTATGCGGCTTGGCGCATAGATTCTGGGCCGATCGGGCACGCCCGCTTCGGCGGTCCTCTGCTGCCGGAGCAGGGGACAAAGGTAGACGACTCTTGTTTTCCCC
>CAZHWA010000528.1:0-1403 GCA_964536175.1 uncultured Terricaulis sp.
GCGCAGCTGGCGGCCGAACACGCCGCGCGTGCCGGTACCGGTGCGGTCGCCGCGGTCGACGCCGTTGTTCAGGATGTCGTCCAAGAGGCCGAGATAGGCGATGTCGGCCTGGGACGGTGGGCCGGCAGGCAGCGGTGCAGGTTGAGCGCTCATTTCAGCGCCAATATGGGCTGACTCGGCGCGGAGTTCACCGAGTGAAAGGCTCGCTGTGTAGAGCGGCCAGCGTGCATGGCGTGCACTGAGGTCCCAGCTCTGCGCTCGCTAACGCTCGCTTGGACGGGACGACTCGTCGTTCGGAAGCGGACATCCCGTCCGCCCAGTGCGGCGCGCCTGGCGGATCAGCGGACCAGCCAGCCAGGCGGCGCGGGCGTTGACGTTGACGCCAGCAGCGCGAAGTGCGCGCGCCATCCATTGGTTGCAGACGTGAAACAGGTGGAATGAACCCCGCGCGCGCAGGAACGAGGAGCGGCCCACGACTTTGCCATCGGCGACCCGCAACGGCGCGCCGGCCTCGTCCAGCACCAGCGCGCGGTCGATAAAAGCCACGAAGCGCGCCGCCCCTTCCCCGCTGACGCCGATGGCGAGATCGTCCGTTGGACCCAGATAGGCCGACGAGGCCGGCGCGTTATAGGCGACGTGCAGCACGCTGGGGCCAGTCGGACCAAGTGCGACGAGGCCAAGCCAGACGTCGCCGCCATCGGAGCGATAAAAGGCCTCGTCGCCCCAGCCGATCAGAAAACTCTGCGCGTCGGGATAAAGCCCTCGGAGCGGATGATCTCCAGGAAAAATCCCGGCCGGCGCGGCGATGTCGCTGTGAAAGCCGTTGGAATAGAGGTGCAGTTCGACGCAATCGCCGGCGCTCGCAGGGGCTACGCCCGGCGAAGGCAGCGGCACGAAAAGGTACGCGAAGAGCGCGGCTGCGCGGAGCGCGATGCTTGCCGCGATCGGACGCCGGCTTAAGCCCCTTCGTTGCTCAGAAGCTTTGCCCGAAATACCCATCCGGCCAGCGCTGCCCCCACCATTGGCGCGACGATGAAGAGCCAGAGCTGGCCCAATGCATCGCCCAACACCCATACGGCCGGACCGAGTGACCGCGCCGGATTCACCGAAACCCCTGTCACCTGGATGCCGACGATGTGGATGACAGTGAGCGTAAGCCCGATCGCCAGTCCAGCAAATTGCGTGGGTGCGTTTTTTCGCGTGGCGCCGAGGACGACCGCAACGAACAGGAAGGTGGCGAGGACCTCGAAGGTCGCGCCCGCCGCGAGGCTATAGCCGCCGGGCGAACCGGCTTCATAACCGTTCTGGCCCAGACCGTTCTCGGCCAATGTGTAGTCCGGCGAACCCGATGCGATCGCCAGCAACACGCCGGCGCCCGCGATGGCGCCGAGACATTGCGCGAT
>CAZHWA010000528.1:1413-2186 GCA_964536175.1 uncultured Terricaulis sp.
GCGATCCAGTAGCCGAACATTTCATTGGCGCGCATGTCGCCGGCGAGCCAGACGCCGAGGCTGACCGCCGGATTGACGTGACAGCCGGACACGGCGCCGATGCCGTACGCCATGGCGACAATAGCCAAGCCGAACGCCCAGGCGATCCCCTCCTGGCCGACGATGCCAAAGCCTGCCAGCACCACCGCGCCGCAGCCAAACAAGACGAGCGCGAATGTCCCGATGAACTCAGCCGTGAGTTTCTTGGTCATGGGCAGCCTCCCGCAGTTCGCCCGTGCTTACGGCGAGTCCTCGCGAGGCGGTATCCCGGCGCTCCGCAGGACGGCGTCGACGGCGTCTGCGGCGATCTCTTGTTGTGAAAACTGCTCACAACGAAGGTGAAACAATATCGGTCGGTTACGGCCCAAAGCGGGACTACCTCACGAACGGAGCGGCGCCCCCGCCGCCGACCGTGAGGAGAGTGCGCGATGAGCCTGGAGATTCTGGAGCGAGCCAAAGACCGCACCGTCGAGGCAAGCCTCTTGTTCGTCGAGCCGGACGGCGAGAGGCCGCGCGTTGAATTCTCCCATGACACGGGCGAAGGGCTCGTGACGGCGATATATGTGCCTAGAAAAGTCGTGCTCCGGGATTTACGTCGCGCGCGTCCTCATCTCGATGTCGAGGGTTTTGCGCTGTTGCGTCAGCGCTCGGCCGCCCGGGATCTCTGGGACGATGCGGAAGCCGAAGGCATCGGCCGCGCCGAGGCGGCGGAGCTGGTGCAGCGGCTGACGGGC
>CAZHWA010000529.1:0-2184 GCA_964536175.1 uncultured Terricaulis sp.
CCCCGTTCGCGGGGCGTTTCAAATTGGTCCGATGACATACGAACGGGTGTACGCAGTCTGGGATATCTATGACGGGGTGCATACCCGATGTCGCCTTGGGCGACGTTGCGCAGGTTACGTTTCGCCGTTGCTCAACGTTCGGTTTGCCTTGCGCATGTTCAGAACCAAAGCCAGCGCCGCTGCCATCGGCAATGCCAAGTCGGGAAGCACGTTCAAGAGCCAAGCAGCGCTTCCACCTATGACAGCCCACAACGTTGGGATGACGAACAGCGCCCAATTCAAGCGATACTTTGAGAAGAGCAGCAGGCCGAATGTGAAGATGACCAGCGGGCATGGTGTGACGCCGAAGCTCGGCCCTCTTGGGTATCCATGCCCGAGCAGCATGTTAAGAAGCGGGTAAAGCACGGCCGCGTAGAGAATGAAAATCCAGCCGACGGTCTGCGCTGCGCCGCCACTCCCAAGCTGAATCCGTCCGCGTACAGCCGTGATGATCAGTATGAGCGCCTGCGCGACGAACAACACGGCGAACACGCGGGCCATGGGATTGATGGTTGAGAAGAACGCCCAGTGGTAGCTCAAACCGGTCCACACCCAGAGCAGCGCCACAGACGACAACGACGCCGCAGCGCTCCAACGATGTGAGATGAAAACTGCGCCGACAGACAGAACACCGAGCGCACACGCGGCCAAGTGGAGCGGCCAGATCGCTTCGTTGTAACGCTCGAAGAGATCGAAGAACTGGCGCTCCGTGAACGGCAGCATGCCTCGTCTCTAGTCCGCTCTGAACGACATCGGCACCGTCACTTGCGCGCCGACGGTCGCGCGTCCGTCCGGGAATTGTCTCGCGGCGCGGAACCGGCGTGCGATGCGCAGAGCGGCCTGGCCGAAGCCTTCGTTCGACGGCTCTTCGCTGGCGACGAGGCAATCAAGCCTGAGGTCGCGCCGCACTGTGCATTCGAGCGTCACGCGCCCATCGAGGCCGGCGCGTAGCGCGCGGCTAGGATAGTGGCGCGAGAATTCGCTCGAACTCGGCCGCTGCGTGAACGGCACTTCCGAGAGGGAGACTGTCGGCCCAGGCGGCGGCTCTTCGGGTGGGGCGGTGGCGCCCAGCACGTTGAAATGCACCATCAGGCGCGTCTCATAGCCGACGCCAGTGGGGCTTTCGGGAAAGCGCGCGCCCATGGCGACGCGCAACGCTTCTGCGTTGACCGCGGAGCTCTGCACATCCGACTCGATCACGCGCGCGCCTTCGACCTGGCCATCCGGCGTCACACGCACAAGCAGCGTGACGTTGGCGTTGCGGCCGATCGCGAGAATGTCTGGCGTGAGATTGGGGCTCGCGATCGAGACCGGTGCGACGACGCGCGCAGCGCCTCGGCCAGGCGGAAAGATGACGCGGAAGCGCGCGGCGTAGGGCGCCCTGCGTCCGCGCCACTCAGTCGGCCATGTCGCGCCGGCGACCATGCGGCGCGCCTCCTGCGCATAGCCGATGTCTTCAACGCTTTCGCGCGTGATGCGGATGTCGGTCGCTTTGCCGTCCACGCCGACGGTGAAGGTGGCGTCGGCGTAGCCGGAGAGGGCCGTCTCCTGCATGGCGACGGTCGGCACAGGGCGCGGCATCGTGATCGGCCGCACGCCCAGGCGGTCGTACTCAGCGAGAGCGGCCCAAGGGTCTGTGTCCTCAGCCGCCGTCAATGGCGGCTCAGTTTGAGCGACTTCCGTCTGCGGGCGCGTGGCGAAATAGACGGCGGCCGCCGTGGCGACGAGCGCGAAGAGCGCAACCACGCCCGTGACGACAAACCAGGCGCGGCTTGGTCCGGCCTGCGAAGGAGGAGGTTCAGGCGCGTCCGGCGGCGGAGGCAGCGGCGGTGGAGGTTCTTCCGCGATGGGCGGTTGTTGGGGTTCTTCGTCTTCGCCAGCCATGCAATCGCTACTCTACACAACCTTGCGCCTGAAACAGCCGGCGGCGTGATCGTTGACGATGCCGACGGCCTGCATCCAGGCGTACACGATCGTCGGGCCAACGAATTTGAAGCCGCGGCGTTTCATCTCCTTGGAAATCTGCTCCGACAACGGCGTCTGCGCCGGAACGGTGCGCCCGTCGCCGCTGAGCGGCTTGCCGCGGGTGAAAGACCAACAGAAGTCCGCGAAATTCTCGTCCCGCTGAGCCATGTCGCAATAGAT
>CAZHWA010000530.1:0-2178 GCA_964536175.1 uncultured Terricaulis sp.
AAGGGCAAGGGCGGCTCGATGCACATGTTCAGCATCGAGAAGGCGTTTTATGGCGGCCACGGCATCGTCGGCGCGCAAGTTTCGCTCGGCACCGGCATCGCCTTCGCCAACCGGTACAGGAACGACGGCAAGGTGTGCCTGACCTATTTCGGCGACGGCGCCGCCAATCAGGGGCAGGTGTACGAAAGCTTCAACATGGCCGCGCTGTGGAAGCTGCCAGTGGTCTACATCATCGAGAACAATCAGTACGCCATGGGCACCAGCGTGCAGCGATCGTCAGCAGAAACGCACCTTTACAAGCGCGGCGCCGCTTTCGGCATTCCCGGTGAAGAGGTTGACGGCATGGACGTCATCGCCGTGCGCGAGGCCGGCAAGCGCGCTGTTGAACATGCACGCTCGGGGGCAGGGCCGATGCTGCTGGAGATGAAGACCTACCGCTATCGCGGTCACTCCATGTCCGATCCGGCCAAGTATCGCACCAAGGAAGAAGTCGACGAATTCCGCAGCAAGCGCGACCCCATCGACTACGTGAAGAAGCTGCTCGTCGACAATGGCTACGCCGACGAAGCTGCACTCAAGGATATCGACCGCGAAATCCGCGCCGTCGTGACGGAAAGCGCCGAGTTCGCGCAACAGAGCCCGGAGCCCGATCCAAGCGAACTGATGACGGACATCTACCTGTGAGAACAGCAACGCTCTGTCTAATGGCGCTTTTCGCCAGCACGCTTTCAGCCTGTGCTCACGCGCGGAACGTGGTTTGCGTGCCTGATCATATCGCGACCATCACGATGATGCGGGACGGCGCGGTGTTCCTTAACGGCGAAGCCACTCCGATCGAGCGGCTTAGCGAACGGCTCGGGTCTTTGAATGTTCTTGGCGTGTGGCTTTATAGGCAGCCTGCATTGGGCCGGTCGCACGAAGCGGAACGCGCATACAACGGGGTACTGCGCGCCATCGTCGACAATCGCGTGATACACACATGGTCTACGAGACCCGATTTTTCCAATTATGTTGGGCTTGATACGGGCACGGTCTATCCAAGAGAATTAGCCTGTCAGCAGCCGGTGACCCGTGATGGCTACACAATCTATCCGCTGTGAGTGGTGAGACGATGACGCAAATCCTCATGCCGGCGCTTTCGCCCACTATGGAGGAGGGCAATCTGGCCAAGTGGTTGGTGAAGGTCGGCGACAAGATCGAGCCCGGCCAGGTCATCGCCGAGATCGAGACCGACAAGGCGACGATGGAGGTCGAAGCCGTCGATGAAGGCACTGTGAAGGAGTTGCTGGTCGAGGAGGGCGCACAAGGCGTGAAGGTCAACACCCCGATCGCGGTGCTCGATGGCGAATCCGCCCCCTCGATGGGGGAGGTGGCCGCGAAGCGGCCGGAGGGGGTGAGGCCCTCGACGTCGGAAAATGAGCCTCGTGAGGCTAACTCGCAAACGGCGCGGGCCTCACCCCCTCAGTCAGCGCTTCGCGCTGACAGCTCCCCGATCGAGGGGGAGCGGGCTCAGAAGCCTGCGCAACCGGAAATGCGCGAAGAACCCCTGAGGGGCGCGCGCCCCGAACCAAGCAAGACCGCGCACGCAGCGCCCCTA
The DNA here is from genome assembly GCA_964536175.1 of uncultured Terricaulis sp. Taxonomy (GTDB): domain Bacteria; phylum Pseudomonadota; class Alphaproteobacteria; order Caulobacterales; family Aquidulcibacteraceae; genus Vitreimonas. The sequence continues at coordinate 1,598 of CAZHWA010000530.1, forward strand.
ACCGATCCGGAAGTCCCACCCGGAACGCAGATGGTGAAGATTACTGTGCGCGATGCGCTGCGTGACGCGATGGCGGAGGAAATGCGCGCAGACGACCGCGTGTTTCTGATGGGGGAGGAAGTCGCCGAGTACCAGGGCGCTTACAAAGTGAGCCGCGGTCTGCTGCAGGAATTTGGGCCGCAGCGCGTGGTCGATACGCCAATCACCGAGCACGGCTTCGCCGGCCTCGGCGTGGGCGCGGCAATGGCGGGCTGAAAGCCCATCGTCGAGTTCATGACCTGGAATTTCGGCATGCAGGCGATCGACCAGATCGTCAATTCGGCCGCCAAGACGCTTTATATGTCTGGCGGCCAGATCAAATCCTCGATCGTTTTCCGCGGCCCCAACGGCGCGGCGGCGCGCGTGGCGGCGCAGCACAGCCAGGATTACTCGTCCTGGTATTCGCACGTGCCGGGCCTCATCGTCATCGCGCCGTATGATGCGGCCGACGCCAAGGGCTTGCTCAAAGCCGCGATCCGCAACCCGAATCCGGTCATCTTCCTTGAGCACGAAATGCTGTACGGTCAGGAGTTCGAGATACC
>CAZHWA010000531.1:0-2175 GCA_964536175.1 uncultured Terricaulis sp.
AGCCGGATCGACAGAGGGGATCGAACTGTTGATGCCGATGCCGCGGATGGCGAAGTTCGCCACGCCGCGCGCCGTACCGACGTCTTCGAGCTGCACGTTCGGCATGGAATAGGTGAGGCTTTGGAGATCCTGGAAGTTCAGGGCCTGAAGCTGGTCGCTGCTGTAGGCGGTTATGGCCAGCGGCACATCTTGGGCCAGCGCGTCGCCGCGCTTGGTGGCCGTGACGACGATCTCTTCCTCGACAACGTCGGTCACTCCTTGCGCAAAGGCCGGCGCCGAAAGCGCCAGCGCCCCGCCAACGCCCAGCACCAACTTGATGGCGCTGCTTGCCTTCAAGCCACAAACCAATGCGCCCTTGTTCTTCATCCTCGCTCACTCCCGGCGGCGTTCTGATGTTTCCGCTGCGTGAGGGAGAGCCGCCCGCCCTCACAGGCGCGCTGGATGTAGTGTACGTTACGTTTTCTAGAAACGACTTAAGTCAAGCCGAACTGCCCGCAGGCGTGGGCTGTGACGCGTCTGCATCGGCGCCGCTACGTCACCTGAAGCGCCCCACCCAACATGCCGCCGAGTAGCGCGGCTATGGCCGCGATCGCTGTGGCCCACACATGGCCGATCAAGCCGCCGAGCCACGCGCCGATGACATTGGGGGCGAGCACCAGCGTCGCGATCGCCACTACCGCCGCCATCGCCAGCAGGCCGGCGCCGCCGCGGTTTGGAGAAGGTGCGCGCCGCATGAGGGCAGGCTGCACCTGCGCCGCCAACAGCGCCACCCAAAACAAAACGGCCGCGGCAGAGCCGCGGCCGAAGGAACGGGAGTTGGAGGTATCAGAACTCGAAGCGCAACCGCGCGCCGATCACGCGCCCCTTGTTCAGCGGCGAGAAGGTTGGCGGCGGACGCGGGCCCGCGCCGTCGCCACCGAACAGCACGAATGGAATAGCCGCGCTGTCAGGCAGCTGCGTGTCGCCGCCGAAGGTGGCTTCGTCGGTCAGGTTGTTGCCGTAGACGGAGAACGACCAGTTGCCGTCATTCGGACGCCAGGTGAAGTTGGCGTCGATGATGTCGGCTTCGTTCAGCACCCCGGCATTGTTGTCGGTGTAGTAGTTCTCATCGCGGTGATTGTAGCTGACCCGACTCGACAGCATCCCGCTCATGATCGGGAGATCGTGCAGCAGCGTGACGCCGTAGGTCCACGGCGCCAGCCGCGGGATTTCCAGGTTGGCGTCTGCCGCATTGACTAAGCCGTCGGCGTTGAGGTCGGCTGTTACGCTGTCGTATTCACCATCGGTGTAGCCAGCTTGCAGCTGCACCATGAAGTTCTCGGTGAGCGCCAAGCGCGCTTCCAGTTCCGCGCCCCAGATATTGGCGACGCCGGCATTGACGATCACCTGCTGCACGCCGGACGGGCCTGGAATGTTGGTTTCGCGCTGCATGCCGTCGATCTCGTTGTTGTAGAGCGCGACGTTGATGCGGTGCGGGCCGAACTCCTGTTTGAGGCCGATTTCGTAGGTTGTGACCTCTTCGGCGTCGAACGCGGTCGGAGGCTGTGCCTGACCGCCCGGCACGCATAGCGGCACGGCCGGACAAGGCGGAATGCCGAACGTGGTGACGCGGAAGTTCACGCCGCCTGAGCGGAATCCGCGTGCGGCGTAAGCATAGATATTGGTCTCGGGCGTCGGCTCCCACTGGATGCCGATGCGCGGCGACACGTCGTTCCACGACAAGTCGAATGGCGAATCCGAGAAGTTCAAGGTGCGGGCGTCGATGCTGCCGCCGATCACGCCGTCACCAGGGGGGTTGGGGAGGCCAGGGTCGAGATCGTCGCTGGCCGCACGCACGCGCGAGACGCGCGCGTCCTTGTTTTCTTCCGTGTAGCGCACGCCCAAATTGAGCGTGAATTGATCGTTCAGATGCCAGTCGGCGTTGACGAAGCCGCCCCAGGTAGAGAATTCGCCGTCGCCGCCGCCGACTCGCCGCAGCGCGCCGAACAGGAGCCGCTCTTCGATGTAGAATAGGTTCTGCCTGAACCAGTAATGGCCGACGACGAGGTCGACAGGGCCGAACGTGCCAGCATAGCGCAGTTCGTTGCTCCACTGCTCCTGCAGGTTCACCGCGCGGGCGTGGAAAGCGCTGTTGGGGGTGGCGTCGATGTCGCCGCCGGAGAGCCCTTCGTAGTC
>CAZHWA010000532.1:0-2169 GCA_964536175.1 uncultured Terricaulis sp.
GCCGATGGCGCGCCGCTCCTGTTGCGGACGGGTGAACCAGATGGCGGCGCCGAGAAGTGTCCAAGTGGCGATGTACGTCGCCATTTCCAACGGCGTGATCGCCGCGCCGCGCATCTGGTCTCCATGATGCAGCCAGCGCACGGCGAGAGTCGCGGCGGCGATCAAATGTCCCATCCAGGCAAACGCGGAGGCCTGAAACAGACGGGGTTTCCAGCGTACGTGTGGAATTGAGTGAGCCGTAGCGCTTAGCGCCGATGCGATGAGGCAGGTCGCGATCATGAGCAATGCAGCAACCGGTGAGATGATCGCTGCAGGCGTGAGTCCCCACCAGGGATTGAAGATCAGCCAGACTCCAAGCATCGCGAAAACGAGCGCGGGCCAAATGGCCGCCGCCCAGATGGCCTGCAGATCGAACAGATAAGCGCGCACTGTGTGCCGGCCAGGAGCGCGCGCTGTTATCCACGCGGCGGCGCTGACGAACAGCAGGGGCCAAATGGAATGCGCCAAGCCTTCAACACCGTTCATGGCCGAAGCGCCGTCCATTGCGGCGCCGTGATCGCGCAGGCGAATGACGGCGTGGCCTGCGCTCCAGCCGAGCACAGCCGCGAGGGCGGCCGCGGCGAAACGCGTAAGGTCCGGGCCCCGCTTAGTGGAGAGAAGGCGCCCGAGGACGAGCGCCAGCCCGCATGCGACGATGTGTGCGAGCACGGCGAGCGCGGCTGTGGCGCCGTCCGTCGACGTGGCGTCATGCGATCCCCACCAGGGATGTCGAAGCACGAGCAGCATCAACGCTGCGAGAATCACGGACGCCCACGTTACGGGGCGCACGGCGCGCGTGAGGTCCTGCGCCCAGGGAGCGTCGTTCTTGGCTGTTCGCGCTGCAGCAGCGACGCCGCAAGCAATTGCCAAAGCCAGCAGCCCATACGTCGCGCCTTCAACAAGCCCAATCGGTGCGTCGGACATGAGCGCGCCGCGGAACAGCCGCCGCGCTTCCAGAACAAGCCAGATCACCGTCAGCAACGCGGCGAGCGCCGCATAGGCGCGGCCAAGCCAAACATCTTGCGGATAGGTCCTCCGCGCAGCGAAGAAGCCGAGCGCCGCGGGAGCGATGAAGGCGAGCGCCATCGCGTTGAGAACGGGCGGGCCTTCGATGAGCGAGGGCACGGCGCCCCACCAAGGATTGAGTTCGACGCCGGGCGAGACGACCGCGTACAGCAGGCCGCAAAGGATCAGCGCCGGGCCGCGCCAGGCGGGGCCGTGTCCACTCGCGTACACAAGCGCCGTTCCCGCAGCCGCAAGCACCAGCGCGCGCACGGCGGCTTCGGTGAACGTTGGGAGGCCGGCCCTGCTCAACCCGACGAACGCGCCGATCAGCAAAATCGCAATGGCGGCTGTGCTCAGCACCACGGGGGCGAATTTCGGCGCGGCTGCGCGTCCGGTTGCCACGGACGCTGCAAGAAGCAGGACGGCAGCCCCGCACAACGCCACAAACGAGCCAGGCCCAGAGGCGGCGGTTCCGCCGAACAGAACCGAAAGCGAATGCATCACTGTAAGCGTCGCGGCGGCGGCCGCGGCCCAACCGAAAACGCGCCATCGCCTCCACGAAAGCGCGGCGGCGAAAGTCAGCGCGCCGAGCGCCTGGCCGGTCGTGCGCGCTTCGATGGGAAAGAGCGACTCAACGCCCGTCAAAGCGAGCGCGGCGGCGGCGCCCATCCAGATTGCCACGCGCGCATCCGCACTGGGATCGCGAAGGTCGTCTGCAATCCGCAATCCCGCAGTAAAGAGCGCCGCCGCGCCTGCGAACAGCACGCTCCAGACGAGCGGCGTGTGCCATTCCATGCGCGAGAACGCGGCGATGAGAACGAGGAGGGCCGCACCCACCGCGCCTGCGCCAGCGATCAGTTTGTCGTTGTCGCGCTCCGTACGCGCACCGAGCGCAGAGATGACGACGATCAGAGCGCTGACGAGCAGGATGGGGAAGAAGTTTTCGCCCAACGGCGCCGCATCGGCCCGCACGAGACGATAAACGACGGCGCCAGCAACGAGGCCGGCGATGGCGACCGGCAGCGTCTGCGCCGCCGCTATGCGGTCCCGCACGAGCCAGGCGGCGGCGACCACGTGGAGTGTGCTCAGCAGGGCAGGCCCCGCGGCAAGTTCGGGCGCGCCGGC
>CAZHWA010000533.1:0-2166 GCA_964536175.1 uncultured Terricaulis sp.
TCATCGACGCATAGATCAAGAACAGAGCGGCGAGCGCCAACCCTGTCCAGGCGACGTAGCGAATATTGCTCAAAAACGCAGCCATGGCTCTCCTCCTCCCGCCCGCGCGAGGAGCGCCATCGCCGCTCGTTCTATCCCGCTGTCTGCGGGGCCCCGCGCGTGTCGCCCTCGCGGCCTCGTTTCACTCCCCAAAGGAGAATGACGGGCGCCGCCACATAGAGCGACGAATAGGTGCCGACGATAATGCCGAAGAGCATGGCGATGGCGAAGCCGGAAAGTGCTTCGCCGCCCAAAAAAAGGAGCCCGACCAGCGCCATCAACGCCGTACAGCCGGTGATAATGGTGCGCGACAGCGTTTCGTTTAGGGAAAGGTCGATGAGCTGCCCAAGCGGCATTTTCTTGTACTTTCGCAAGTTTTCGCGCAGCCGGTCGAAGACGACCACGGTGTCGTTGATGCCGTAGCCGATGATGGTGAGCAGCGCGGCGATGATGGTCAGTGTAAACTCGAACCGAAATACCGAGAACAGGCCCAGTGTCAGAACCACGTCGTGCAGCAGCCCGAGGAGAGCGCCGACGCCGAACTGCCATTCGAAACGAAACCAGATGTAGATCAGCATGAGCAGGATCGCCAGGCCGAGCGCCATGAGCCCGCCGGCGAACAGCTCCTCGGACACCTTGGCGCTGACTGAATCGACGTTGGCGATTCGCGCGTTCGCCGCCACGCCCGCGAGCCCCTGCCGGATCTCCTCAACGGTCGCGGCCTGATCCGGGGACGTTTCAAAATTGAGAATTGCGCAATAGGGCGGCGCGTTTTCAGGACGGCAAGTAGCGCCTTGCACTTCGACGTCGCCCTCCTGTGCGCGCTGGCCGAGCGCCCGCAGCGCTTCCTGGTCCAGCGGCGTCGGCGACTCGATCAACAGGGACGTGCCGCCGCGGAAGTCGATGCCGAGGTTGAAGCCGTGCTCCATGATCGCGCCGAGGCGCGCGATGGGGGAGCCTTCCGCCTGCTGATAGACTTCAATCGGGTTCTCTCGCAGCCCGCCGGTGAAGATCGAGACCAGAGAAACAAGGCACAGCGCGATCGACAGGAAGGCGGCGAGCCCCGCGAACTTCACGTACTTGAGATTGGTCTTCTTCGGCAGAAGCCGGATGAGAGGCCACATCGCCATATCGTTTTCCTTAGATCGGCAGCTGTTTCGGCCGAGCGGCGCGGAACCACAGGGCGATCAGGATTTGCGTCACCATAACGGCGGTGAACACGGAGGTGACGACGCCGATCGACAGCGTCCAGGCGAAACCACGCACCGGGCCGGCGCCGAACTGGAACAGGATCAGCGCCGCCAGAATGGTCGTAAGGTTGGCGTCCACGATTGTTATCATGGCGCGGTTGAAACCCGCATCGATCGACAGCGCGGGACCTCGGCCCACTGCCGCCTCCTCGCGCATGCGTTCATAAATAAGCACGTTGGCGTCAACGGCCATGGCGATGGTTAGGATAAGACCGGCGATGCCGGGCAGCGTCAGCGCTGCTCCGATCATCGACATCGCCGCGACGATGAGAATGAGGTTCACGACCAGCGCCAAACAGGCGAACAGGCCAAACAGGCCGTAGGCGAGCAGCATGAAAACAAGTGTAACGAGGCCGGCGACGGCCGAAGCCTGCGCGCCGCTTTCGATCGCATCGCGGCCAAGACTTGCATCGACCGTTCGCTCATCGATCACCGAGAGCGGCGTCGGCAAGGCCCCGGCATTCAGCATGAGGGCGAGTTCGCTGGCCGATTCCGGGGTGAAGTTGCCGCTGATCTGGCCTTGCCCGCCGCAGATCGGCTCGTTGATGCGTGGGGCTGTCAGCACCTGATTGTCGAGCAAAATGGCGAACCTCTGGTGCACATACTCGCGGGTGATGCGGCAGAAAATGCGGCTGCCTTCGCTGTCCATGCGAAACGACAGAACGAATTCGTTGGTCTGCGGGTCCGTCGCCGGGTTTGCCCGTACGAGATGTTCGCCAGTTAGCCGCGCCCGCCGCTCCACCACTTCGGCGCCCGCGCCAAGCTCCGGATATGGCTGCGCCACCATGGCGCCTGGAGGCAAGCGTCCCGCCGCCGCCTCCTCCGGCGAAACCTCGCGCATCAGGTGGAAGGTCATGAGCGCTGTCTGGCCGATGCG
>CAZHWA010000534.1:0-2162 GCA_964536175.1 uncultured Terricaulis sp.
GACGTCGCTAAATCCGGCTGCCGCCAGATGACGCGCAGACTCCGCTTCTACATCGGCGATCGGCTGGCCCGCGCGCGCGGCCTTCACAGCGTCATGCAAAATGACATTGAGCCGTCCGGCGATGCGCCGCTCCTCCGGCGTGAGGTACGCGTTGCGCGACGACATCGCGAGGCCATCCGGTTCTCTGATCGTCGGCGCGCCCACGATCTCGACCGGAATGTCGAGGTCCTTGGCCATGCGCTTGATGACGAGCAGCTGCTGGTAGTCCTTCTCACCGAACACTGCGATGTCGGGCAGCGCCTGCAGCAGCAGTTTCGCAACCACCGTCGCGACGCCGCCGAAGAAGTGCGGCCGGTATTCGCCTTCGAGCGGCGTTGAGACGTCGCTGACGATCACGTTCGTCGCGAAGCCCGGCGGGTACATGGCCGCGCGGTCGGGCGCATAGAGAAGATCGCAGCCTGCGCTCGCCAGCAATTTGGCGTCGCCCGCTTCGTCACGGGGATAGCGTTCGAAGTCCTCGTGCGGCGCGAATTGGCGCGGGTTGACGAAGAGGCTGGCGACGACGCGGTCGCAGCGCTGCTTGGCGGCGCGCACCAGGGAGAGGTGTCCCTCATGCAGGGCGCCCATTGTCGGCACGAGGGCGATGCTCCGCCCCTCCCGCCGCCAGGCGGCTGTCGAAGCGCGAAGCGCGGACGTGTCGCGGACGATGGGAAGCGCTGGGTCTGCCATTTAGTTTCGCATCCGTCGCCACTGCGTCGGCGTCAAGGCGCTTAAGCGCGCCTTAACCTCGATCACAGAGGTTTTCACCATGTTCACCGGCGTTGCGTCTAATCTGCGGACCGCAGCGCCCGCTGACATGGGCGGGCAGCCGGAATGAGTCTAGCGCACGCTTTCGAAGACGCGCCCCGGCGCGCCCATGTCATCGTCGTGGGCAACCAGAAGGGCGGCGCCGGCAAGTCCACCGTCGCCATGCACCTGATCGTTGCGCTGATGCGCATGGGCCGGCGCACGGGCGCTCTCGACCTGGACGTCAGGCAACGATCGCTCACGCGCTACATCGAAAATCGCGCCCGCTGGATTGCCGCGCGCGGGGCCAAGCTGCCCGCGCCGCAGGTGATCGAAATCCGTGAAAGCGCGCAGCGTCAGCTGGATCTTGCCGAGGCCGAAGACGAAGCGACCTTGCAGGCGGCGCTGCGCCGGCTCGGCGAAACGTGCGACTTCATCGTCATCGATTCACCCGGCGGGGATTCGTTTCTGGCGCGCCTGGCGCATTCCGCCGCCGATACGTTGATCACGCCGCTCAACGACAGTTTCGTGGATTTCGACCTGTTGGGCGATGTCGACCCAGATCATTCCGAGATCGTGCGGCCGTCGGTTTACAGCGAAATGGTCTGGGAAAGCCGCAAGCGGAAAGCGCAGGCGGTGCGAACGCCAATTGATTGGGTGGTGCTCCGCAACCGCACCTCCGCGAGCCGCATCGAAGCCAAGAACAAGCAGCGCGTAGGGGAGGCCCTGCGCACGCTCTCGAACCGGATTGGCTTCCGCCTGGCGCCCGGGCTCTCCGAGCGCGTGATCTATCGCGAGCTCTTCCCTCAAGGGCTGACGATGCTCGATCTGGACGCGGAAGGGGCGGACGAAATGCGGATGACGCATGTCGCCGCTAGGCAAGAGCTTCGAGACCTCTTTATCACGCTGAAGCTGCCCGGCTTCGAGGGCGAGCCGCTGAAATTCTAAGTCGGGCTTTCTGCGAGCGCGACGGCGAGGGAACCCGTGCTGCCTGCGCTACTCATCCTGGTTGGCATATTTGTCCTCCTCTTCGCGGCGCGCATCGGCGCTGCGCGGAGATCGGAGGTCCTGAAGCGCTGGCCTGCGCTGGTGCTTGGCGCAGCGGCCGTGTTCGCGCTTACGCGCGGGGCTGTCTGGCCGGCCGCCGGGCTTGGGGCGCTGGCCGCTGTGGCGTGGGTGTTCTGGCCGCAAATGCGATCGCCGCCGCCGCCGCGCACATCCTCGCCGTCACGCGCCGAACTCGAGGCGAGCGCAGTTCTTGGCGTGTCACCGAATGCGAGCGAGACGGATATCCGCCGCGCCTACCGCGAAAAGATGGCGCGCGCACACCCGGACCGCGGCGGCAAACATGCAGACGCGGCTCGGCTGACAGCGGC
>CAZHWA010000535.1:0-2158 GCA_964536175.1 uncultured Terricaulis sp.
TCAAGCTGAACCGCGACGATGTTCAGCGCATCGCCGACGTCATTGTGTTGAAGAACCAAGCCTAGCGCACAGGTTTCACCGCAACCGCCGCCCGTTTGGCGCGCCGGCGCGCCTCGTTCGTATCACAGGCGCGCGCGAGGGCTACGCCCATGCGGCGCTTCGTGAAGCTCTCGGGTTTGCCGAACAGGCGCAGCTCGGTTTCCGCGATGACGAGGGCTTCGGCGGCGCCCTCGAAGGCGATGCCTGCCGCTTCCACGCCGCCATAAATGACGGCGCTGGCGCCGGGCGCGCGCAGCGATGTGTCGACCGGCAAGCCGAGAATGGCCCGGGCGTGCAGGGCGAATTCGCTTTGGTTCTGGCTGACCAGCGTGACGAGGCCGGTATCGTGCGGGCGCGGGCTGACTTCGCTGAACCAGACCTCGTCGCCCTTGATGAAGAGTTCGACGCCGAAAATGCCGTAGCCGCCGAGCGCATCGGTGACCTTGCCGGCGATATCGCGGGAGCGCTCGAGCGCCTTCGCGCTCATGGCTTGCGGCTGCCAGCTCTCGACGTAGTCGCCATCGATCTGAGCGTGGCCGATCGGTTCGCAAAAATGCGTGCCGGATGCCGCGCGCACCGTAAGCAGCGTGATCTCGAAATCGAACGCGACTTGTCCTTCCACGATCACCCGCGCACTGGCGACGCGCGCCCCGCCCATGGCGTAATCCCAGGCCTTGGCGACATCGGCTGGCGATTTGAGCCGGGTCTGGCCCTTGCCCGACGACGACATCACCGGCTTGACGAAACAGGGAAAGCCGATGCGGTCGACCGCCGCCTGCATTTCCGCCAGCGATGAGGCGAACGCATATGGCGAGCACGGCAGCTTCAATTCTTCTGCGGCGAGCACGCGGATGCGCTCGCGGTTCATGGTGGTGTGCGCGGCTTTGGCGGTGGGGATTACCGTTGCGCGCCCATCCGCTTCGATGCGCACAAGTTCGTCGGTGGCGATGGCTTCGATCTCAGGGACGATGAGATGCGGCCGCTCCTGCTCCACGAGTGCGCGCAAAGCCTTCGCATCGGTCATATCGATCACATGCGCGCGGTGCGCCAGCTGCTGCGCGGGGGCGTTAGCGTAGCGGTCAACGACAATGGTCTCGACGCCGAGCCGCTGCAGCTCGATCACGACTTCCTTGCCCAGTTCGCCCCCGCCGAGCAGCATGACGCGAAGCGCATTGGGCGAAAGCGGCGTACCGATGCGGGTGGACATGTCGTGAACCTCTGTGGGTCTTATCCGCATGACCTGCGCAGGGCGCAATAGATTTGCACTCTCCGCCGCATGCGGTTAGGCCCGCCTCATGACTTCCCCGCCCGCCATTTCGCTGCGCGGCGTGCGCAAGAGCTTCGATGGCGGCAAGACATTCGCGGTCGATGACGTTTCGTTCGACGTGGCGGCCGGAGAGTTTCTGGCCATTATCGGCGGATCGGGGTCCGGCAAGACGACGACGCTGCGCATGATCAACCGGCTGATCGAGCCGGATGCAGGCGAAGTGCTCATCGAAGGCAAGTCGGTATTTGAAACGCCCGCGCACGAACTCAGGCGTCATATGGGCTATGTGATCCAGGGCGTCGGTCTGTTTCCCCATCTCACCATCGCCGAAAACATCGCCGTGACGCCGAAGCTTCTGAATTGGCCGCGCGAAGAGATCGACGCGCGCGTGTTGGAATTGCTCGACCTGGTGGAGCTGCCGGCGGCCGAGTACGCAACGCGGCTGCCTGCGGCGCTCTCCGGCGGCCAACGCCAACGCATCGGCGTTGCACGGGCGCTGGCGGCGAAACCGCACATCGTGCTGATGGACGAACCGTTCGGCGCACTCGATCCGCTGACGCGCGACACGCTGACGGAGGCATACCGCAAACTGCACGACCGGCTCGGCGTCACCAGCGTGATGATCACGCACGACATCCAGGAAGCGCTGCTGCTGGCGGACCGGCTGGCGGTGATGGCGGACGGGAAATTGCTGGCGCTCGGCACGCCGCAGGAGCTGGCGCAAGGCGAGGCGGCGCCGAGCGTGCAGGCGCTGCTGGACATGCCGCGTCGGCAAGCGCGGCGGGTGCGCGAACGGCTGGCGGACCGCGCCGATGGATGATCGCCTCGACGCCGCCTGGAGCCGCCTGCCGG
>CAZHWA010000536.1:0-2158 GCA_964536175.1 uncultured Terricaulis sp.
GCGCGCGCTGGCAGCGGCTCGTCGGGCAAACCGGCGACGGCATCGCCATCGAGCCGCTCTATCGCGAGCCGGATTGCCACACTGCGACGGACATTTCTGGCGTACCGGGCGCAGCCCCCTTCGTGCGGGGAGCCCGGCTTGGCGCCTGGCGGATACGGCAGGCTTTTTCACACCCAGATCCGATCCGTACGAACGAAGAGATTCTCGCCGACCTCCGCGGCGGCGTCGGCGCGATAGAACTGGTGCTTGGCGACGCCGGCGTCGGCATCGCCAGCGCCGCCGATCTAGATCGTGCGCTGGCGGACGTGATCCTTGAAGCCGCACCTGTTTCGCTCGACCGCGCAGATCTTGACGCCGCGACGATGCTGGAAGGGAAATTGAAGGGCGTCGCCACGCCCGGAACCGCGTTCAGTCTCGATCCGATCGGCGCGCTGATGCGCACCGGCGCTTTCGAAGAGGCCAACCTTGGCGCGTGCGCCGGTTTTGCTGCGCGCATGCGAGGGACGCTCCCGGCGGCGCGGAGTTTGCGCGCAGACGCCCGTCCCGCGCATGAAGCGGGCGGGACGGAGGCTCATGAGATCGCGGCGGCGTTGGGGTCCGCCATCGCCTATCTGCGCGCGCTGACCCATGAAGGCCTCAACGCGGAGGAGGCGAATGCAAGCCTGAGTTTCGCCGTCGCTGTTGGCCCCGACGTATTGATCGAGACAGCCAAGCTGCGCGCGCTGCGGCTCTGCTGGGCGCGCGTTCTGGAAGCGAGTGGCGCGCCGCCCAACGTGCGGGCCGCCCACATCCACGCCTTCACCTCGCGGCGCATGATGACACGCTATGACGCGTGGACGAACATTCTGCGCGTCACGACGGCGGCGTTCGCGGCAGCCATAGGCGGCGCCGATGAGATCACCACCTACCCGTTCACCGACGCGCTTGGCCTGCCGACGCCGTTCGCGCGCCGGGTCGCGCGCAACACGCAGCACGTTCTGCTGGAAGAGTGCCGGCTGGGGCATGTCGCCGATCCCGCCGGCGGGGCTTGGTTTGTCGAGAAGCTGACGCGCGACCTTGCGGCGAAGGCTTGGGAGATCATGCAGGATATCGAGCGGCGCAACGGCATCGTGGCGGCGCTGAAGGACGGCTATCTGCAAAACCTCGTCGCCGAGGCGCGCGCCCGCCGCCAACAGCTCATCGCCACGCGCCGCGAGACGATCACGGGCGTAACGGACTTTCCGTTGCTCGGTGCTACGATGCCGGAAATTATGGACCGCCATGGCCGGCATGCACAGGCGCCGGCCGGCGGGGGCGACGGCGGTCCATGTTTGACGCCCATCCGCTGGGCTGAGCCGTTCGAGGCGCTGCGCGACCGCGCCGAAGCGCAAGCCAAACCGCCCGCCGTGTTTTTCGCTACGCTCGGTGCGCTCGCTGGCTTCAGCCCGCGCGCACAGTTCGCGCGCAATCTCTTCGCCGCCGGAGGCGTCGCTTCGGTCGGCGAAGACGACGAATACGCTTCGCGCGAAACCATGATCGATGCGTTCCGTGCGTCGCAGACGCGCGTCGCACTAATCTGCGGCACGGACGCGACTTATGCGGAAGACGCCGAAAACGCCGCCCAGCGGCTCAAGGCGGCGGGCGCCGATTGGGTCGTGCTCGCCGGCAGACCAGGCGAGAGCGAAGCGAAGCTGCGCGCAGCCGGAATCGATCAGTTCGTATTCACCGGCCAAGATGCGCTGGCCGAACTGACGACGCTGCATGCGGCGCTGGGAGTGGCGGCGTGAGCGAGCAGAAACCTCCCCTGCTTGAGCGCGATGTTTGCCGCAGCGGCCGGCGCGGACGCCAGCGCGCCGTACTGATCGCCCTGGTTGCCGGCGTTCTTATGATCGTCGCCGCTCTCACTTTAGCCGGCGGCTGGTGGACAAAGATATGAATCTGCCTGACTTCTCCAAGCTCTCGCTCGAAACGGCCGTCGCGAAAACGCCAGCGCCCGACGACGACGCTTGGCTGACGCCCGAAGGCATCGCCGTGAAGAGCACGTACACGGCCGAAGATCGGGAGGGCCTGGATTTCGTCGACGGCTATCCGGGACTGCCGCCGTACGGCCGTGGGCCGTACCCCACCATGTACGTGCAGCAGCCGTGGACGATCCGGCAGTACGCCGGATTCTCGACCG
>CAZHWA010000537.1:0-2150 GCA_964536175.1 uncultured Terricaulis sp.
CTCGCCGTGCAGGATCGCCGACATCTGCCAACGCGCCATCTGGCTCTTGAAGCGCATCCGTTGCGTCGGCTTGTCGGCGAAGTAGTTCTTGACGTAGTCGGTCTCGAGCGCCGGCACCATTTCGTCCGGCAACAGCTCTTCGTTTTCCAGATCGAACGGCTCGCTGAAATCGATGTATTTCTTGTCGAGCGGATCCCAGAAGTGGTCGTGGGTCGCTGAGATGATCTTGTCGAACGCGCTGGAGCGGTTGAGGTGACGGTCGATCGCCAGCATCGCGCCGAAATCGGTCGGCGGCACCGCGTCGTACACTTCGTCCTTGGTGATCTGGCGGATCGGGGCGGCGGAATCGGCCATTCGCTTCTCTCCCGGTCAGCCGCGCACGCGCGCGGGCGCCTTTGCCTGAATTGACTGAAGATAGCCCGACGTTTGACGCCGATCAAGAAAAATGACGCATGCGTCAACTTATCTTTACTGTCGCGTAGCGTGCAGCTCCCCCAGCTCCTCGACGTAGCCGCGGCGATCAAGATGGGCCAACAGGACTTGGCCACGAAGTTCCGCGGGCCGCGCTACCACGCGCGCCCGCGCTGTCGTTGCGACCGGGGGCGTCTCCACCGCGATGCCGCTGAAGATGACGGGGCCGCGCTCCTCGGCCCGGCAAAGCAGCGCGAACGCGTTGCTGCGATACTCGCCCTGGCAAGCTCGCCCTCCCAGCTGGCCTTCCAGCGCACCATCGGGCCGGGTGGTCATGGTCAGCGGCCCAAAGCCGCCGCCTACCTGCCAAACGCCATCGAGGATGTGCGCCCTTTCAATCCGCAGCACGGTGTTTGGATTCATCTGAAACGTGTCGGACTGCGCCGCCGCACGGGCGGAGACAAGAACGACGAGCGCAGCGAGGAGGCAAAGGAGCGGACGCATGAGCACTCTCCTGGTTGTGCACGGCGGCAGTGCATCACCCTTCAGTGCGCCCGTCCGCGTCCCAAGTCACGGTGCGGCGGGCTGCAAAGTCAAAGTATAGGATCCTACGCTCTGCCGGCCGGAAGCGTTTTCGACCACAACCACGACCGGAACCCCCAGCTCCGGCACGTCGATCTCGCGCGTCTCTCGCTGGCCGCCGGTTGTAGCGATGGCAAAGACAATGCGTCCGCCGGCCCGTTCGCCATTTGCATCGGCTGGATAGACGGCAACGGTTTGCGTGCCCGCATCCGTGCGCGCTTCCAACGCCAGGACGTGGCGGCCAGGTGTTTCGCCGCGCAGGGTGTGGTTGAAGCGAACGAACTCGTCGGAATCCCACCCATTGGTGTAGGGACCAAGCTCCGCGGCCGGGGCTGACGACTCGCCGGGCATTTCTGACGTAGTTTCAGCCGGCGGCGAACACGCAACCGCCAGCGCCAGGACAGCCGCAATCAGTAAGCGCATGAAAATCCTCCGAGCAGCCGCGAAACTAGCGCAATACTTTAACATGCGACAACCGCCCGCGCCGCGGGCTACGTTGCAAGTTCGGCGCTTTCGTTCAACATCGTGTTCGTGGCCAGCGACCTTCCTCCTTCGCTTGATGAGGTCAGCCGGATTGCCGAGGCGGCCTGGGCCGAGATGCCCGAGACGTTCCGCACGCTTGCTGGGGACGTGATCTTCCGCGTCGAAGATTTTGCGAGCGAAGACGTGCTCGACGACCTCGGCATTGAAAATCCATTCGAGCTGACCGGGCTCTATCACGGCGTCGACCTGACGCAGCGCTCAATCATGGATCCTGCGCCGCAGGCGGCGATCGTCTTCCTCTATCGGCGCGCCATTCTCGACGAATGGATCGAGCGCGGCGACGTCAGTTTGCGCGAACTCATCGCGCACGTGCTGGTGCACGAGATCGGCCATCATTTCGGCCTCAGCGACGAAGCGATGGACGCGATTCTGGAAGGGGCGGATTAAGCGCGCTCTACTCCAATCGGCTTGCGGGCACGGCAGTACGGTCGGCCATGCCGAGCGACTGGCGGCAATATTCTTCCGGCGTCTGCAGCTGCGGCCGCATCGGATCGCGCTCGAACGCCGACTGAACACGCATCACGCACTGATCCCACGCGCGAATATCCTGCATCCGTTCGGCGTTTGAGCGGGGATCGCCGCCGGGCGGCTGCACTTGGCGCTGACGCGCGCCG
>CAZHWA010000538.1:0-2149 GCA_964536175.1 uncultured Terricaulis sp.
GCGAAGAACGCGTCCTGCGCATGCGCTTCGGCATCGGCATGAACACCGACCACACGCTCGAAGAAGTCGGCCAACAGTTCAGCGTGACGCGCGAACGCATCCGTCAGATCGAAGCAAAGGCGCTGCGCAAGCTGAAACACCCGAGCCGGAGCCGGAAGCTGCGGAGCTTCTTGGATAATTAGTGGTCAGCGGCTGGGGGAGAAAATGTCGAAACCATCTGCCCTCGCTTACCCTGGGCTAGTAATCCCGACGCTCCAAGCCATTCGTGAACGAGGCGGCTCGGCGACGATTGAAGAGATTGAAGAAGGGGTGGCCCGCATTATGGGACTCGGGGACGACATCTTGTCGATCCCTCATGCCCGCGGTTCGCGCACCGAGTTTCAGTATCGCCTCGCATGGGTGCGAACATATCTCAAGAAGGTCGGCGCGCTTGAAAACAGCGAGCGCGCCGTGTGGTCGCTAACAGACTACGGCGAGGGAATGACTGCCGAAGAAGCGCGCACGGTCTTCCAAAAAGTGCGCGCTGAAAGGCGCGCTCGCCGCAAAGCAGCCAATCTCGCCGAACCAGACGAGCCGCAGATTGATGATGATGAGGAGGAGGAGGAAAGCTGGGTCGATCAGCTTCTTGCCGTCATAGGCAAGATGCCGCCTGCGGCATTCGAACGGCTCTCACAGCGACTCCTAAGAGAGTCCGGCTTCACCAAGGTAGAAGTCACCGGTCGATCCGGCGATGGCGGAATCGATGGGATCGGCGTCCTTAGAATGAACCTCGTTTCGTTCCAGGTGCTCTTCCAGTGCAAGCGTTGGCAGGGAACGGTCGGCCCCAACGTTGTTCGCGACTTTCGAGGAGCGATGGTTGGGCGCGCTGATAAGGGCATCATTATCACGACGAGCACGTTTACCGCTGAAGCTCGACGCGAAGCGACACGGGATGGAGCGCCTGCAATTGACTTGATCGACGGTGAGTCACTATGCCAATTGCTGAAAGAGCGTCGGCTGGGAGTGGGTGTGAAAGCGGTCGAGCAAGTGGATATAGACCCCTCTTTCTTCGACAAGATCTAGTCCGTCATTCCGGACGCGCGCCGCGCATGGGGCGCGGCGCCGCATGCGCGGCAGCCGCGCGCTCCGCCTCGCCCAACAGGCCATGACGGCTGCGGCAAGATGTGCTATATTCCCTTCATGGAGCGTATCACCATCCTTCCCAAGGTCCGCGGCGGACGCCCAACGATCCGCGGCATGCGCATCACCGTGGCCGAAGTTCTGGAGATGCTCGGGTCAGGCATGACCGAGAAGGATATTCTCGAAGCGTTCCCCTATCTCGAAGCCGACGATATCAAAGCCGCCCTCGCATACGCCGCCAAAAACTTCGACCATCCAATCGTGACAGCCTGACGCCGCATGCGCGTGCTGGTGGATACGAACCTTCCACCCGCGCTGGCGCAATGGCTGCGGGAACGAGGCCACGAAGCCGAGCACGCCGCCCTCATCCTCAGTCCGAACGCTGATGACGAGTCGATCTGGGCGCACGCCGTCTCGATGGCAGCAATCATCATCACAAAGGACACGGATTATCTTGACTTGGCGGCGCGCGTTGGCGGCGCTGCTGTCGTGCTTGTGCGCTGCGGAAATTTGAAGCTGGCGCCCTTTCGCAGCTGGTTTGACGCGCGTTGGCCTGCCGCCGAAGACCTTTTGCGGCTCGGCGAAAACGTTATCGAACTGCGCTGATAGCGATTGGCGCGCGTTTTCGCCAACCAAGGAATCGTAGAGCGCCGCAATCCCCCTTGGATTCCGGGTTCTCACCCCGCATCAAGTGCGGGGTGAGAACCCGGAATGACGAGCCGGCGGCGTTCACGGCCAGCATCGCTATCGCGTGACCGACGACGCCGTGGTCGTCACTCGCATCTGGCACGGACGCCAGAACCGCCCGCGCTAAGCCCCTGCTGGGCCGGCGCTCCCGCATTGGGTTGCCTTGCCGCTCGCGCGTGCTTTACTCGGCCGCGGCTGGGGACGGCGAGCAATGGACATCTCTGTCGACACTCTGTGGGCGATGCCGGAGGCAGAGACCATCGCGCTCTACCATCGCCTGCGCCGCGTCTGGGCCGAAAAGCGATACGCCCGCGACACTGAGCGCGGCCGGCTCAACTGGCAG
>CAZHWA010000539.1:0-2148 GCA_964536175.1 uncultured Terricaulis sp.
GGGAGCATCGTCCAACGCCACCGGCAGCGCGCCGAGCGACTGCACCGACATGCGCAACGCTTGCGAAAGCACGGACGAGCGGCTGGCGACGCCGATCCGGACCCCGGCAAGGGAACGCGGCGCCTCGGCGGCTTCGGCAGCGGCGGCCAAAGGCAGTTCGACCCAGAAGCTGGCGCCATGATTGGGCCGGCTGATCAGGCCCACATCACCGCCCATCGCCTGCGCGAGCTTTTTGACGATGGCGAGGCCGAGTCCCGCGCCGCCGTGCCGGCGCGACACGCCGGCGTCGGCCTGAATAAATTCCTCGAAGATCGCCGCCTGTTTGTCCGGGGCGATGCCAGGGCCGGTGTCGCGCACGCTGAAGCGAAAGCGCTCGCCCGGCCTGGGCGCCATCTCGATGGTGACGCCGCCGCTTTCAGTGAACTTCACGGCGTTACCGGCCAGGTTGAACAGGATTTGCCTAAGGCGCCCGTCGTCGCCGATCACGCGCGCCGGCGCACCGGCGCGGACCGTGACGGCGAGTTCCAGTCCCTTATCGTGCGCCTTCGGCGACAGCAATTCGGCCACGTCCTGCATGACCGCTTCCGGATCGAACGGCGCCGCTTCGAGCGCGACCTTGCCGGCGCCAAGTTGGGAATAGTCGAGGATCTCGGTGATGAGATCGAGCAAGAGCTCGCCGGACTGTTTGATCGCAGCGACGTAGGTCTTAGCGTTCGGCTCAAGTTTGCCGCCCAGCTCCAGCAAACCGGCCATGCCGAGTATGCCGTTGAGCGGCGTGCGCAGTTCGTGCGTCAGCATTGCAAACAACGTCGTCTTGGCGCGCAAGGCGTCCTCGGCCGCACGGACGTGACGGGTGATGTCGCGCGCCACAACGAGGCGGGCGCCGTCCGGCAACACACGCTCCACCCACTCAAATCGCCGTCCGTCCGGCGTCGGCGCGTCGAAACGGCGCTCGCCGTTCTCGAAATCGGGCGTCTGCACCCGGCCCCAGGGCGGCCGCTGCGGTCCGACCCAATGCCGGATCGCCGCGCGAAACGCAGGATTGGCCCGCAGGAGCGATCCGTCCGCCGCCAGGACGGCGACCGGATCGGGCAACGCATCGAACGCATCGAGGTCTGGCGCCGGGGCGGGCTGGGCCATGCCCCGATCAAGCCCGCATCCCGTTAACAAAAGCTGGCCGTCAGCGGCGCTTCGGCGCCGCACCGCCGCCATCGAGATTAGGCGCCGCTCTGCGGGAAACGGCGCGGCGCCGGATCGAGCACCGTGACCTCGTTCGGGCGCACCTCAATGATCGCCAGCCCGCGTTCGATGGCGCCGTTGGAATGGAAGCGGAAGAGCCCATCCGATCCGGCGAAACCCTCGCTGTTTTCGAGCGCGCCACGCGTGAAGCCGTTGGCCCCACGCTCGCGCGATAGCAGCGCCGCCAACGCCACTGCGTCGTAGCCGAGACTAGCCAGCCGGGTTGGCGCATGCCCAAAGGAGGCTTGATAACGTGTCTCGAAATCGCTGCGCGCGGTCGGGTCGGGCGAAACATACCAGCCGCCGGCCAGCGAGGGCTCGCGCTGCGCATCGCCCGCCCACACGCTGGTGCCCATGAACCGCACGCGCCCTCGATCGACGCCTGCGCTGACAAGCGCCGTGCCGATGGCGCGCAGCGGGGAGCCGCTTTCGGCGATAATCACGCCCTGCGCAGGCGAGGCGCGCAACATGGCGGCGAGCGTCGTCGCCGCGGCCGACGCATCGGCATCGGTGCGGTTGTAGAGTTGAGCGGCGACGATTGCCACGCCGCGCCGCTGCGCTTCGGCGCGCAGCGCGCTCTCGACACGCCTGCCGTACTCGTTCGACGGCGCCAGCAGCGCGATCGTGCGGATATTTTGCGAGGCTGCGTAATCGACCAGACGCGCGATCTCGTCCTCGAGCTGGAAACTTAACAGATAAACGCCCTCGCCGCCGACCGTGCGGTCGGAGGAAAAACCAATCACCGGAATACGTTCGCTCTGCGCTGCCTGGCCGGCGCCAACCACGCCTTCGCGCAAGACCGGCCCGATGATGATATCGGCGCCGTCGCCAAGCAGCGCACGGGCAGCGGCGTTTGCAGAGGCTTCGGTAGAGCCGGCGTCGCGGGGGATCAGCAGCGTGTTCTGGTTG
>CAZHWA010000540.1:0-2147 GCA_964536175.1 uncultured Terricaulis sp.
CATCGACACGATCTGATACGCGGTCACCGGATCGATCACTTGGTCGCGCGTGTCGGGCAGACGTGGCGGCGCCTGGCGGCGCCAATCGGCCCGGCATTCCGGACATTCGCGCTGATCGCGGCGGAACACCGTGGCGCCGGTGCGATCCTGAATCCGGTCGATCAGGATGGGCTGGATGCGCCGCCCGCCGTTGACCAGCATGCCGTATGCGGTCGTCATGCGCAGCAGCGTGGTTTCGCCTGCGCCTAGCGCCAGTGAAAACACGGCGGGCGTGTTGTCGCCATATACGCCGAGCCGCTGACCGTACTGCAGCACGCGCTCCGGCCCCATTTCGTAAGCGATCCGCGCCGTCATCGCGTTGCGCGAGAGTTCGAGCCCGCGCCGCAGCGTGGTCGGCCCATAATACTGGCCGGAATAGTTTTCCGGCGACCAGTTGCTGCCGTCGCCGGCTTCAATCGCGAGCGGCCCGTCGTCGACCAGGGTCGACGGGGTCAGACCATAATCCAACGCCGCCGCATAGACGATCGGCTTGAAGGCCGAGCCCGGCTGGCGATTGGCCTGTGTCGCCCGGTTGAGACCGTTGGCGTCTTCGAAGGAATAACCGCCAACCATCGCCAGCACGCGTCCTGTGTGCGGGTCCATAGCAACGAGCGCGCCCTGGATCTGCGGCACCTGCTTCAGCGCATAGCGGCCGTTCTGACCGCGCTCGACGTAAACGATGGCGCCGCGCGTGAGCGCGCGATCACGGTCGCGGCGCGAGCCTTGCGCCGCCCATTGCGCATCGTCGTTGGTGAGCCTCCCGGTCGCGCCGTTTTCGTCGCGTAGCGAGATCGCGCCATCGCCCGTGCCAGTGACCATCGCACGAATCCAGCTGGAGAGCGTCGGCGGGCGCTGCGCCTCGCGCAGTTGCGACTCGACATCGCCGGACGGATCGCCGCGGCCGATCGGGCCGCGCCACTCATGACGGCGATCGTAAGCTTCCAATCCCGATCTTAGCGCGCGGGCAGCCGCGAGTTGCAGCCGCGTATCGAGCGTGGAGCGGATCGAGAGACCGCCGTCGTACAGCGCATCTTCGCCGTACTGCGCCTGCACCTGACGGCGGATCTCCTCCACGAAGTGCGATGCGGCCACATATTGGTCGCCGGACAAGCGATCGACGGTGACGAGATCGGCGGCGCGCGCTTCTTCGGCTTGTTCGCCGGTGATGTAGCCTCGCTCCAACATGCGGCTGACCGCATAATTGCGCCGGTCGAGAGCGCGTTCGCGGTGGCGCGGCAGCTGATAATTCGCCGGCCCCTTAGGCAGGATCGCCAGATATGCAGCTTCCGAGATCGTCAGTTCGTTCAGCGGCTTGTTGAAGTAATTGAGCGACGCCGCCGCAACACCGTAAGCCCGGTTTCCCAGATAAATCTCGTTGAGATAGAGTTCGAGGATGCGGTCCTTATCGAGCACCCGTTCGATGCGTTGGGCGACGAGGGCCTCGCGCACCTTGGTATAGAGCGCGCAGAAGAGCCCGCCGATGCCGCCTTCGCATTCGGCGGCGCGGCCAGTGAGCATGTTGCCAGCAACCTGCTGAGTGATCGTCGAGGCGCCTTCGAGCCGGCGGCCGCGCAGCACATTGCCGACATTGGACAGCATGGCGCGCGCGATGCCTGCGTAATCGAGGCCGGAGTGTTCGAAGAAACGCGCGTCCTCAACCGCAACAAATGCATTCTTCACATGATCGGGAATGCGCTCGATCGGCACATAGACGCGCTGCTCGCGTGCGAACTCCGCCACCAACGCCCCATCGCCGGCATGCACGCGGCTGGTAACAGGCGGCTGGTAATTCTGCAGATCGGTCAGACTCGGCAGACCCTGCAGCGCGGCCACGATGAAGATGGCCACAGCGAGCAGGCCAGCCCCGGCGGCAATGCCCAGACCGATCAGCAATTTGCGCCACGGCGGCGATCCGGACGGCTCGCCGTAATCGTCGTACTCGTCGCGGTCGCGCCAGGATTGTCGCTCGTAAGGGTCTTCCCGCAGCATTGAACCCTGCTTCCGCATTGAAAAGCGCGCCCGCCTCGCCCTGTAATGGGGCGCGAGTATGGCCAACGCAGCGATCGGAACCTAACGCAAGATTCGCCCCGATTTTAGGCGCTGGCGGC
>CAZHWA010000541.1:0-2146 GCA_964536175.1 uncultured Terricaulis sp.
CGGCGGCGCCCTATGCCGTCAACCAGATCGTGCACAAGACCAACGCCCGCCTGGACGAGGACGTCGCCACGTGTGTGAAACATAAAGTGCCGATCGTGATCACTTCGCTCGGCGCGCGCCCGGAGGTGAACGAGGCGATCCATTCCTACGGCGGCATTGTACTGCACGACGTCATCAACCTCCGATTTGCCGAGAAGGCGCTGGAGAAAGGCGCCGACGGCCTCATCGCGGTGTGCGCCGGGGCAGGCGGCCACGCGGGCGGACATTCGCCGTTCGCGCTCATTCACGAAATCCGTGAGTTTTTCGACGGCCCGCTCTTGCTCTCCGGCGCCATCGCCACCGGCAAGGGCATTCTTGCGGCGCAAGCCATGGGCGCGGACCTCGCTTACATGGGCTCGGCCTTCATCGCCACGAAAGAAGCCAATGCGCCGGAGGCCTACAAGCAGATGATCGTGGATTCTAAGGCCGGCGATATTGTCTACACCAGCCTCTTCACCGGCGTGCTCGGCAATTATTTGCGCGGCTCGATAGAAGCGGCGGGGCTCGATCCGAGCAACTTGCCCGAGAGCGATCCGAGCAAGATGGATTTCGCGGGCGGCTCCTCGAAGGCCAAAGCCTGGAAGGACATTTGGGGCGCCGGCCAAGGGGTGGGCGCCGTTCATGAGATCGTCGCCACCGCCGATCTCATCGCGCGCCTGGTGCGCGAATACGAAGAGGCCAAGCGTCAAATGTGCGGGCGCTAATTCAACAGCGTCCGCCTGTCCTCGTCCGACTACGCCATTGAAACGTAAGCGGACGAAGACGCACTGGCGCGGAATCGGAACACCTGAATTCGACCGGCTGCGACCAGCCGTAAGCTTCTCGTCACACCCACGAGGAGCCTATGAGCCAGACACCCCTGCAAAGACCGGCGATGCATTCGCTGACGCTGCAAAGCGCAGCCGCCATCGCCATCGCCTACGCCGCCGAACGGCTTGGCGTCGTGCTTCCGGAAGGCGCAGCCCAGGAGCTGGCGCGGGCGCTGTTCGATCTCATCGTCACGCTCGGCCTCATCGGCGTCGCCATAGGCCGCGCGCGTGCGCGCGCGCCGATAGTCTGAGGAGGCCGCGATGCCAAAATCCATTCGCGTCATGGCGTTGGCGCTTGCGCTCGCGATCATTCCCGCGTGCGCCTCACTCCCGATCGAAACGACTGTTGCGGCCGCACGCACGCCCGACCAGCGCGCCTATGCTTTGTTGCATAGCTACGCGGCCATGCTCGAAGAAGCCGCGGACATCGTGGGCGATCCGGCGACGCCGGCCGAGGCGCGAGCAGCGCTCGCCCGCGCCGAGCGCGCGGCCACGCCGGCCGCTGAGGCATTGCGGGCGGCCATGCGCGCCTATGACGGCAGCCCGGCCGGCCATGCTGCGCTAAACGACGCAATCGCGGCGGCTGCGCGCGCCATTGGCGAGGTCGAAGCGCTCGTTCGCGTGCAGCGCAGGAGCGGTCAATGACGAAGATCATGCTGCAGCTCCAGCTTCTGCTCGCCGCTCTGTCGGCTTTGCTGCCCCTGCTGCCGAGCGCGCATCGTGCGAAGGCGGCGGATGTGCTCGATCTGGCGGCGCGCGCGCTGGCGTTTGGCCACGTGGTGACGACGAATGTGGACGATCTCGCCCAGAAGCTCGCGGCGGTGCGCGCGGAGGTGGAGGCGATGGCGGCGGCCGGCGTTCCCGTCAGCGATGAGAAAATGGACGCGGCGATGGCGTGCGTGCGGGCCGCGTCAGCGGCGTTCCGCGAGGCGAGGGCGGCTACGGAGGGCACGTAGGGCGATCGCATTACGCGGCTTGGCGCTTGCGAAAACCGGCGCAAGCTGTTCAGAACGCGCCATGGCCCGGTACATCCTCGCCATCGACCAAGGCACCACATCGACGCGGGCGATTGCCTTCGACGAGGTGTTTAGGCCCGCCGCGAGCGCCCAGATCGAACTCAGGCAGCACTATCCTCAGCCCGGCTGGGTTGAACACGATGCCGAAGAGATCTGGGCGGCGACCGTCAAAGTCTGCCGCGATGCGATCGATGAGGTCGGGGGGGCGCAGGACATCGCCGCCATCGGCATCACCAATCAGCGTGAGACGACGGTGATTTGGGACCGTGACAGCGGCGCTCC
>CAZHWA010000542.1:0-2145 GCA_964536175.1 uncultured Terricaulis sp.
TGGCGCGCTTGAGCCCGAGGCCCAAAAGCGTTGCGCGTTGCGCGCCTTCGCGGCGGATCGGGCTGCCGACGCGGCGCACCTTGAGCTTACTGCCTGCAATCTTCTTTTTCACGGCCATGACCTAGCCCTCCGCCGGCACTTCGCCGAGGCTCGCGCCGTCTTTGCGGCGCGCCACCAGATCGGACACTTTGAGGGCGCGACGGCTCGCCACCTGGCGCGGCGAACTCTGTCCCTTGAGCGCGTCGAAGGTGGCGCGGACCATGTTGTAAGGGTTCGAAGAGCCCTTGGACTTGCCCACGACGTCCGAGACGCCCAGCACTTCGAGCACCGCACGCATGGGACCGCCGGCGATGAGTCCGGTGCCGGGAGGGGCGGCGCGCAACATCACTTTGCCCGCGCCCCAACGTCCCTGGCCATCATGATGCAGCGTGCGCCCCTCGCGCAACGGGACACGGATCATCGTCTTCTTGGCTTCCTCAGTGGCCTTGCGGATCGCTTCCGGCACTTCACGCGCCTTCCCGTGGCCGTAACCGACACGTCCTTTCTTGTCGCCGACAACGACGAGTGCGGCGAACCCGAAATTCTTGCCGCCCTTCACGACCTTGGCGACGCGGTTAATGGCGACGAGCTTGTCGACCAGTTCGCCTTCCGCACGGTCTTCCGAAGCCTGTGCGTCGCGCTGACCGCGCCGGCCGCGATCGCCGCCGCCCGGACCGCGTCCGGCGCCGCGCCGCGGACCGCGCGGACCACGTCCGCGAGGCTGCTCGGTTTCACCGCCTTCCGGCGCGCCGCGTTGGGTTTCGTCCGTCATCGCTCGTCCTTCAGAACTCGAGGCCGCCTTCGCGGGCGGCGTCAGCCAGGGCCTTGACCCGGCCATGAAACATGTAGCGGCCGCGATCGAACACGACCTTCTTTTGCCCGGTCTTGATCGCGCGCTCGGCGATCAACCTGCCGATTTCAGCAGCACCGGCTTTGTCCGAGCCTTTTTTGCCAGATTTCCTGAACACTTCTTCCAGCGTTGACGCCGAGGCGAGCGTCACGCCCTTGGCGTCGTCGATCAGCTGCGCCGAGATATTCTTCGCAGACCGAAACACAGACAGACGCAGACGGCCTTCCCCGGCATTCTTTTTCAGCCTGGTGCGGTTGCGTTGCCTACGCCGAGCGACGGGATCGAGCTTGCGAGCCATGGCTTACTTCTTCTTGCCTTCCTTGCGGCGGATGCGTTCGCCGGCGTAACGCACGCCTTTGCCCTTGTAAGGCTCGGGCGGACGATACGACCGAATCTCGGACGCCACCTGCCCGACGATTTGCGGATCGATGCCGCTGATTTTGACTTCCGTCGGCTTAGGCGCCGCCAAAGTCACCCCTTCCGGCGGCTGGTAAATGATCTCGTGGCTGTACCCGAGCTGCATTTGCAAGTTCTTGCCCTGCATCGCCGCGCGATAGCCGACGCCGCTCATTTCCAAGCTCTTCTCAAATCCGTCAGTCACGCCCTTGACGTTGTTGGCGAGCACCGCACGCGTGGTGCCCCACAGCGCCCGCGCACGCGGCGTGTCGTGACGCGGCTTGACCGTGAGTGCGCCGTCGCCGAACGCGACCTCGACATCGTCGTGGGCGCGGAAGTTTAGCGTCCCTTTCGGGCCCTTCACGCTAACCTCCTGGCCCTTCACCGTCACAGTGACGCCGGCGGGCGCGGGGATCGGCTTCTTACCGATGCGGGACATCAGTAGACCTCGCAGATAATCTCGCCGCCCACGTTCGCTTCGCGCGCGGCGTTGTCGCTCATCACGCCCTTCGGCGTGGAGAGAATGGAAATGCCAAGTCCGTTGCGCACCAGGTGCAGGTCTTTGATCGATGAATAGACCCGCCGCCCGGGTTTCGAGACTCGTTGGATTTCGTGAATGGCGGGCGCGCCCTCGAAATACTTGAGTTCAATCTCGAGCTCCTTATGGGCGCCGTTCTGCACCTCGCGGAAGTCCCGGATGTAGCCTTCGTCCTTGAGCACCTGCAACACGCGCGCGCGCAGGTTCGAGGCTGGAGAAGCAAGCTTCGAGCGACCGCGCAGCTGCGCGTTACGGATGCGAGTGATAAGATCGCCGATGGGATCGTTCAAGTTCATGCGCGTCCCCTCACCAGCTCGACTTG
>CAZHWA010000543.1:0-2144 GCA_964536175.1 uncultured Terricaulis sp.
TCGATGAGGAGAAGGTAACCCCCGCTTAGCCCTGCCGCCGTGACGCCGGTCACACAGGCGCACTGTTGCCGCAAGGGATTATCGCGGGCGGCTTATCGAGCTGCGGACAGCATCGATCCTGCAGAGCGACGTCGTCACCCCCGGTTATCCGGGATGTGCTGCTGCCGATCCAAATAACGGCGCGTGTCCTCGTTGAGCCGCTGGTCCTCGCGGTAGGTCAGACAGACAGTCGTGGGGAAACGCGAGCCCAAAATACGCTCGCGGCGGCAACGCAGCACCTCGCCCTCGGCGGTAGTGCACATCTGGGTTTGCGAGCGCCGGTCGAATGGCTCGCACGTCATTCTTCCGGGCTCTGCGTGCTGTGCCGCCGGCGCATTGTCCGAAGCCGGCGCCTCGGCCGGGCCACCAGCCTGCAAGAGTGCGATCAGCAAAGCCGCGACCATCGGACTCCCCGCTGGCGCATGATCAGAGGCTCTGATTGTCCCAGAGGCGTTGTTGCCGATCGAGATTCCGGCGTGTGTCCTCGTTCAGCCGCTGGTCTTCCCGATAGGTCAGGCACACCGTCGTCGGAAAGCGCGAGCCGAGGCTTTGCTGGCGCCGGCAACGCAGTACTTCGCCCTCGGCGGTCGTGCACATCTGGGTTTGCGAGCGCCGGTCGAACGGCTCGCATGTCATGCTGCCGGGCTCAGCCGCCTGCGCCGCAGGCGCTGTCTCGGTCGCCGGGGCCTCGGCAGGGCTGACGGCCTGAACAAGAGCAATCAGGAGTGCGGCGAACATCGGAGGCTCCTCGGGAGATCTGCGTCGGCGCCAAGATAGAACAGAATGCCGTGGCCCGGCTAGGGGATTTGACCGTCGGCCTGACCTTGAACCGCTGCGCTGGCGGCTATCGCGCCATCAGGCCTCGTCCCGCAGCATCCGCTTGGCCAGGGTCTGGCGATAGAGGCGCAGCTTTTCGTCCTTGTTGGCCCCGAGGTCATAGAGCAGATCCCAGGAGTACAGGCCGGTGTCGTGTCCGTCGTCGAACACGATGCGCACCGCGTAGCGTCCGACCGGCTCGGCGCGCACCACGCCAACATTGGCCTTGCCCCTCACCGGCGGGGGCGCCCTGTCGCCGTGGCCTTTGTTTTCGGCGCTGGGGCTTTCGATCCGCAACAATTCGAAGGGAATGTCGAAATCGGCGCCGTCGTCGAAGCCGATGCGCAGCAGCTTGGCCGCCCGGTCGAACACCAGTTCGGTCGGCCAGGGACGGGACGCGGTCATTGGCGTGGCCGCCATGTCGCAGCGTGCGCGATCATTCGTCGGGCTCCAGTTCGCGCGCTTCGTCGATCAACATGATCGGCACGCCGTCGCGCACCGGATAGGCAAGGCGAGCGGCGTCGCTAACCAATTCCTGCCTTTGCCGGTCATAGCGCAAAGGCGTGCGCGTCTGCGGACACACCAGCACCTCGAGCAATTTGGGATCGACCTCGCTCATTGCAGGGGCCGATCGTTACTGTCCGAGGCGACATCCCATTCCAGCAGCGCGATGAGCGCACGACAGCGCTCGTCGAGCGTCTGGGCCTCCAGCAACGCTTGCTTGGCCACCGCGTCGAACGGGCAGATTTGCGCCGCCACGTTGATCACTGTCTCGATCGGCGCCTGATCGACGGAATCCCAATCGACCTGGAAGCCGTGCAGCGTCGCGTAGGTCTTGAGCGACTTCATGAGCTCGTCGCGATCGATGCTGCGCCCGCCCGAGGGGGCAAAATCTTCGGCGAAGGCGTCATAGGACACCAGCGCCTGGCGATAGGGCGTGCCGGCCGGAATCTCGCGCTCGAATTGGAAACGGGCGATGCCGGTCAGCGTGACCAGGTAGCGCCCGTCGTCGGTTTCCGAAAACGTGGTGATTCGCCCGACAGTGCCAACGTCGGCGAGATCGGGCACGGCTTCCTGCTCGTGCCCGACAGCCGGCTGGATCATGCCGATGAGCCGCTGCTCGCCGAGCGCATCGTCGATCATGTTGAGATAGCGCGGTTCGAAAATGTTGAGCGCCAGAACGCCGCGCGGATAGAGCACCGCCCCTTCGAGCGGAAAGAGCGGGATGGTCTGCGGCAAATCCGCAGGCTTGCGATAGCCAAAAGCGCTCACGAGAACAGAATCGCCGA
>CAZHWA010000544.1:0-2134 GCA_964536175.1 uncultured Terricaulis sp.
GATCTTCAGCACGGTTTGCCAGTCTTCGTCCTTCATGCGCAGCATGAGGCCGTCCCTGGTAACGCCGGCGTTGGCGACGAGGATGTCGAGCCGCCCGCCCAGCGCCTGCTCGGCCTGGCCGACAAGCGCATCGACCGCGGCGCTGTCGGAGAGATTGCATGGCGTGATCGGGTGGTCGCCGCCGATCTCGGCGCGCAGCTTTTCTAGCGCTTCGACGCGCGTGCCTGACAGCGCCACGCGCGCGCCTTGCGCGGCCAGCGCCTTGGCGATTGCCCCGCCAATGCCGCCCGAAGCGCCGGTGACGAGCGCAGTCTTGCCGGAAAGATCGAACATGAAGGCTCCTGCTGCTTTGGTCATGACCTATTCCCGCCACGACCTCGCCGCAAGTTCGGCAACGAACCGCGGCGGAGGGCAGTCATGGCGTATTCCGGATTAGAGCTTGCGAACGCGATCAAGGCGCGCACTTCGCCGTTGCCGTTGCCGCCGTGGGTCGAACACATGCGCGTGCATGAGGAAAACCTCGTGCACACCGTCGAGCCCGGCCGCATCGCCTCCACGTGGACGCCGGGCAGGCAATTCAGCGTGCCCGACGGCTACGTCCAGGGCGGCCTGCTTGGCGCCTTGGCCGATGGGGGCCAGTGGCTGGCGATCGCAACGACCCAAGAGGCCATCGAACCGTGGGTGACGCTCGACCTGCACTTGCGACTTGTCCGCCCGATCAAGACGGGCGAACGCATCGAGATCGAGAGCCGGGTGCTCAACCGGTCGCGAACGACCGCGCTGGTGGAGACGACGTTCACGCGCGCCGACGGCAAGCTCGCGGCAAAGGCGACGGGGGGCTGGGGCAAGTCCGAGACCCGTTCGGTTCCTGCGCCACATTCGACCTGAGCTCTGCCGCGTAACCTGGCGCGCGCACGCCGCGTAATCGACGTAACGGCAGAAGGACGCGCGCATGGCCCTTCCCTCCTACGCAACGGCGCTCGGCGATTTCCCGCAGATGTACGAGCGCCTGCTCGTAGGCCCGCTGTTCCGTCACTGGGCCGAGGCGCTGCTCGACGCCGCCGACATCGCCAGCCTGCAAAGCGCCCTCGACATCGCCTGCGGCACCGGCATCGTCGCGCGGCTGTTGCGTCAGCGCCTGGAAGACCGGGGGCGCATCGTCGGCGTCGACATGAGCGATCCGCTGCTGGCTGTCGCGCGCGAGGTCGCGCCGGAGATAGACTGGCGAGAAGGAGACGCAGCCGCGCTGCCGATCGACGAGGAGCGGTTCGACGCGGTGCTCTGCCATCAGGGGCTGCAGTTCTTCGCCGACAAGCCGCGCGCGCTCGACGAAATGCGCCGCGTCTCTGCGCCGCGCGCCCGGCTTGCCATCGCCGTCTGGCGTCCAGTTGGCGATGCGCCGCTATTGCAGGCGCTGCATGACACCGCAGAGCGCCATCTCGGCCCAATTCACGATCAGCGGTACGGCTTTGGCGATGCGGATGCGCTCCGCAACCTGGTTGGCGGCGCAGGCTTTGAGGACGTTCGGGTCGAGCGCGTATCGCTCCCGGTCCAGTTTCCCGACGCCGCAGTGTTCGTGCGTATGAACGCCGCGGCGATGGTCGCCATGAGCCGCGCCGCCGAGGCGCAGCGCGCCCAACTCATCGAAGCGCTCACCGCCGATGGCATGGAGGCCGCGCGCGCCCATTGCGACGAGGAGGGACTGCGCTTCGACATGGCCGCCAACTTCGCCCTCGCACGCGCGCCTTAGTTGTCGAACATTGCCGCTAGCTTCGTGACCGTATTCCAGTTCCGCGCCGTAGCAAGCTTAGGGGTCTTCAGTTTCGAGTGCCCCTGACCCTTCGGGAAGGTGATGTAGAGGCAGTTCTTGCCTTGCCGCCATTGCTCGCCCGTGAGCGCCGTCTTTCCCATTGTAGCCAGTTCGGCTTTGGTGACGGGATCGCGCAAGAAATGCACAACGAGAAACGTCGGCTGTTCCTTCGCGAAGGCCTTGAACGGATTGGCGGCGATCGTCGCCTCGAGCTCAGCGCCGGTGCGCACGAACACATCCGTGTTCAGCGCCAGCCCGTCGAGAATAAGCGCTTCAAGCGCCGCCTCCAGCTTTGCGCCCCTTTCCTTGGCGCTGAGCACAATA
>CAZHWA010000545.1:0-2133 GCA_964536175.1 uncultured Terricaulis sp.
GCAAACATCAATTTCGCGGCTTTCGCGAAGGCGACGGATCTCCAGAAGCGCATCTGGTTCACCCTGATCGCGATGGTGGTCTATCGGGTCGGCACCTTCATTCCGATCCCAGGCGTCGATCCCGCGGCGTTCGCGCAAGCGTTTCAGCAACAGGCCGGCGGCATCCTCGGCATGTTCAATACCTTCGCCGGCGGCGCGGTCGAGCGCATGGCGGTCTTCGCGCTTAACGTGATGCCCTACATTTCCGCGTCGATCATCATGCAGCTGATGTCGACGTCGATCCCCACCCTCGAACGGCTGAAGAAGGAAGGGGAAGTCGGGCGCAAGCAGATCAATCAGTACACGCGATACCTTACGCTGGCTCTTGGCCTTGTGCAGTCATACGGCATCGCCATCGGTTTGCAGTCGAGCCCCGGCGTTGTAACCAATCCTGGCCTCTTCTTCGTCGCCTCCACCGTCATTACTCTGACAGGCGGCACGATGTTCCTGATGTGGCTTGGCGAACAAGTGACAGCACGCGGCGTCGGCAACGGCATCTCGCTCATCATCATGGCCGGCATTATCGCCGAGATGCCGCGCGTGATAATGTCGACGCTGGCGTTGGCGCGCACCGGCGACATCAACTTCTTCGCCATTTTGGCGCTCACCGCGTTGATGTTGGCGGTGATCGTGTTCATCGTCTTCATGGAACGTTCGCAGCGGCGGCTGGTCGTGCAATACCCCAAGCGCCAGATGGGCAATCGCATGTTCATGGGCGAGAGTTCTTTCCTGCCGCTGAAGCTCAACACGTCCGGCGTCATTCCGCCGATCTTCGCCTCATCGCTGCTGCTGTTGCCGACCACGGTGATCAGTTTCGCCGGTATGCAGAACAATCCGCCGGCGTGGATGGCGACGTTCGAAGCCTATTTCGGCTACGGTCAGCCGGGTCACATCGCGCTCTATGGCGTGGGCATCATCTTTTTCACGTTCTTCTACACCTCGATCGTCTTCAACCCGGAAGAGACTGCCGACAATCTGCGCAAGTATGGCGGCTTTCTGCCTGGAATTCGTCCGGGCAAGAAGACGGCAGAGTATCTCGATTACGTACTGACTCGCCTCACCGTGATCGGCGCGGCCTATATCACCGCGGTCTGCCTGCTGCCGGAGATCCTGATCAGCGCCTATAGCGTGCCTTTCTATCTGGGGGGCACCTCAATCCTGATTGTCATCTCAGTCACCCTCGATACCGTTGCGCAAATCCAGTCGCATCTGGTCGCGCACCAGTACGAAGGGCTGATCAAGCGGTCCAAGCTGCGCGGCGGCGCCGGGCCCGGGGTCACGAAGAGATGAACCTCGTCCTGTTCGGCCCGCCTGCGGCCGGCAAGGGCACGCAGGCCAAGCGGCTGACGGCCGAACATGGCTATGTGCAACTCTCGACGGGCGACATGCTTCGAGCGGCGCGCGCGAGCGGCTCGGAGCTTGGCCAGCGCGTCGCCGCCATCATGGACGCGGGCTCGCTCGTGTCCGACGAGATTGTCATCGCCTTGATCGAAGAGGCGCTGTCCGCTCACCCCGGCGCGGCCGGCTTCATTTTCGACGGATTTCCGCGCACCGTAGCCCAGGCCGAGGCGCTGGATCGGCTGCTGGCCAAGCATGGCACGCAGATTGACTTGGTCATCCGTCTCGAAGTGGATAGCGAAAAACTGATCGAGCGCGTCTCGAAGCGGTTCGCCGAAGAAGGCCGCGCCGACGACAATCCCGATAGCTTTAGGGTCCGGCTCAAAGCCTATCTCGACCAGACCGCGCCGCTCCTTCCCTTTTACGAGCGGCAAGGCAAGCTGGTCGGCGTCGACGGCATGGCCGATATCGAAAGCGTCGCGCGCCAGATCGCAGCTGCGATCGAGGCCAAGAAGGGCTAGGCTGCGGCGCTGGAATAGGGCGCGCATGCAGATCCCGCAAACTCGATATGCCAAGAGCGGCCGCGTCAGCATCGCCTACCAAACGGTCGGCGTGGTTCCGCAGACCATCGTCGTCGCGCCGGGCTGGATTTCGCACGTCGAAGTGATGTGGGAAGACCCAAACTGGGCCCGCTTCATCGAAGGTTTGGCAGCCTCTGCACGCATCGTATTGTTCGACAAGCGCGGCACCGGAGCT
>CAZHWA010000546.1:0-2132 GCA_964536175.1 uncultured Terricaulis sp.
TCGCAGCGGGCTGAGGTTCGATGGCGCGGACGCCCTGGCCGAGCTGGCGACGCCGGAGGGGACCTGGGTTGTGCTCGACCTCTACCATTCCTTCATGGCGATCCCATGCGATTTTTCGCGCGTAGCCGACCGCGTGTTCCTCATCGGCGGGGGCTACAAGTACGCCATGAGCGGCGAAGGCGCCGGCTACATCCACGCCCCGCCCGGCCATGCGCCGCGGCCGGAATATACCGGCTGGTTCGCCGATTTCGTCGCTATGGAGGGCAAGCAGCAAGGCGTCGCCTATTCCGCCGATGGCGGCCGCTTTCTCGGCGCCACTTACGACCCCACACCGCTTTATCGCTTCAACGCCGTCTGTGCGATGTTGACGCGCGAAGGGCTGGACACGCACGCGATCACTGCGCGCGTCGCAACGCTGCGAGCCATGCTCGAGGAGGCCATCGCCGCCGGCAAGGCCGGCAAACTTTCTGCGGCGGAGTTGCTGCGGCCCAATGCGACGCCGCCCAACGCGCGCTTTGTGGCGCTGCGCCACCGCGATGCCGTGAACTGGAAGAACGCCCTCATGGCCGCCAACATCGTCACCGACGCGCGCGACGATGTGCTGCGCATCGGTCTGGGGCTCTATCACGACGAGGCCGACATCCCCGCCTTCTGCGCGGCGGCTCAGAAGGCGTTGGGCTGAAACCTTGGGACCGCGGGCCTCCGGCCCGCACGTCTTGGTGCAGCAAAGATGCGGGCAAGACGCCCGCGGTCCGCGCTGAAACAGTCCTGCAATATTGCTGCAACGAAGGCTGGCCATGTCTGCGCCTCAAGGGGAGAGACATGATCACTCGACGCACGCTTGCTCTATCGCCATTCGCGCTTCTGCTTCTGTCGCCGGAGGCGTGGGCGGAAGACGATGTTGTTATTCCGCTCGACACGTCGGGCCAGCGTCCAGCCGTTCACCTCAGCCTTGCAGGCGGCGCGCCGGAAAACTGGGTGTTCGACACCGGCGCGGCGGGCAGCGTCATCAATGAAGACCGCGCCAGCGCGCTGGATTTGCCGATCCTGGGCGTGACGCGTGTCGGCTCGCCCATCGGCGGAGAAGTTATCGAGGCGTCGCGCGTGTCCGTTGCGAGCGCCCGCATCGGCGACGTCGTCTTGCCGGACTTCACCGCCGTGGCGATGCGCTTGCCGGGCAACCTCGATCACACCGGCGTCTTAAGCCCGAACATTTTCCGCGGACGCCTGGTGCGCTTCGACTTTGCGCGCGGCGAAGTGCGCATCACCGACCGCGCCAATGCGCCGGCCTCCGAACCCACGCCCTATGTCGGCGCGCACCCACTGCCCTCCATTCGCGTCTCCGTGAATGGGCGCACATTCGATGCGCATCTCGACACAGGCGCGCCGCACGTCGTCTCCTTCCCGTACGCGGAAGCGGGCGCCCTGCCCTTAGCGGCGCCGCCGTTTGAAACGGGACGGGCGCGTTTCGTCGACGGCGAACGTACGCGTTACAGCGCTGAGCTTCGCGGCGAGGTGAGCATCGGGCCCCTCACGCTCAGCAATCCGCAAATCTCCATGATCGACGGACTGCCTTTCGTGAATGTCGGCACCGAAGCGCTGCGCCGCATGGTGGTTACGCTCGATCCCGAACGCCGCGTCAGCTGGGCGGAGTTGGCGTAGCTCACCAGGCGCCGAGTTCGACGAGTTGCCGCCGCAAGTGCTCCGGCAATTCCGCCCCGCCTTGCGTTCGCGTGAGGTCCACGGGGGCGTCCTTCGGCGCCAGATAGCGCCAGCCCTGGAAGGCGCGGCGAGGATGCGGGACGGTGCGCTGCAAACGCGCATCGAGATAAAGCCCGCAGCGCGGCCCGTGATGATCGGTCACATGATCGATGGCGACGATGCGCTGGCGCACGCTGACGACGCCCTTGATCACCCAATAGAGCGAGCCGCCGGCGAGCACGTCCTCGATACGCTTGGGCCACATGCGCGTGCCGCAATGCGGGGCGATGTATTTCGCCTTGGCTTTCTTGGCGCGTTTGATCTGGCCGGCCTGCCATTCGGCGAGATCGTCGATGCTGTCGGCGCCGACGCAGAGCTTGATGATGTGGATCGTCATCGACTCAGATTATGGACCGCCGGCGCCCTCGCCG
>CAZHWA010000547.1:0-2131 GCA_964536175.1 uncultured Terricaulis sp.
GCCACGCGCATCATCAACGAAGTGCGCGGCGTCAACCGCGTCGTCTATGACGTCACCAGCAAGCCGCCCGGGACGATCGAGTGGGAATGATTCAGAAGAGTTCCGCGTCATTCGCCGACCTTCGCTGATCAGCCAATAAACCAAATAAAATCAAGAAAATGCCTCCCGGTGTCGGTCGCTATGGATCGGCTTCAAGCGGAAACACGTGACGGTGTTTTTGACGGTATCGCTCTGAGCGCGTCCCGCAGGATTGCCTCATGCCGTCAGACTGCGAGCCTCAAGCGCATCGGCTTAGAGCGACATAACAGATTGAAACAACTGGGAAAATCACAAAACTTGACGGTGTTTTGCCTGACGGTAAAAATGCCCTGCAGAAGCGGAAAAACGCCGTCAGAAGAGGCCGCCCGTGCTAACCGACCTTGCCCTCAAGAAGCTGAAGCCAAAGGAAAAAATCTATAAGGTCGGGGACCGTGACGGTATGTATGCGCTTGTGGCCACTTCGGGCCTCATCACGTTCCGATACGACTACCGTTTGAACGGCCGACGCGAGACGCTCACCATCGGCAAATACGCCCCCGGCGCCGGCGGGCTCTCCCTCTCGGAAGCCCGGGCCAAATGCGCGGAGGCGCGCCAGCTTTTGAGCGAAGGCCAGTCGCCGGCCATCAAGAAGCAGAAGGAGAAGCGCAAACTCGTCGAGGCCGACCGGTTCGGCGAGGTGGGCCTGCGCTACTTCAAGGAAGCGCGAATGGCAGAGAGCACGCGCGCCATGCGCCGGGCCATCTACGACCGCGACATCCATCCCGAATGGAAGAACCGCCTCCTGTCAGAGATCGGCCCGGACGATCTTCGCGTGCTCTGCGCCCGGGTGAAGGACCGCGGGGCCCCCGCCACGGCCATCCACGTGCGCGACATCGTCAAGCAGATCTATGGCTTCGCCATTCTGCACGGTGAGAAGGTCGCCAATCCCGCCGATGAAGTGGGTCCCGCGTCGATCGCCCAGTTCGAGGTGCGCGACCGGGCGCTGTCTCCGGGGGAAATCCGGATCATGCTGGCCTTGCTTGAGCGGGTCGTTCGCGACGCTGCCGACGATCCGCCTCGGGCTGAAGCTGATCTTGCTCACCATGGTCCGCAAGAGCGAGCTGCAGGAGGCCGTGTGGGATGAGGTCGACTTCGAGAACGCGGTCTGGTCGATCACCAAGGAGCGCATGAAGCGCAAGAAGCCGCACAACGTGTATCTGTCGCGGCAGTCGCTGGACATCATGGTCGCGCTCAAGACCTGCGCTGGCAATTCGCGCTATCTCTTGCCATCACGCTACGAGGCCAATGAGCCCATGTCTCGGGCGACCTTCAACCGCGTCACGACGGCGATCGCTGAACTCGCAAAAAAGGAAAATCTGCCGCTCGCGCCGTTTACGGTCCACGATCTGCGGCGCACAGGTTCCACCCTTTTGAATGAGGCGGGCTTCAACAGCGACTGGATCGAGAAGTGCCTGGCGCACGAGGACAACCGCTCTTCGCGCGGCGTCTACAACAAGGCCGAATACGAGCCGCATCGCCGGCACATGCTGCAAGAGTGGGCGAATATGGTCGATGCCTGGGCGCGGGGCGAGAAGTACACGCCAACGCTGACCCCGCCGACATCGACCCTCGCGATCCACGACCCTACCGTCTGACCGGTCGCGTGCGCCGTCGGCCCACGTCAGGGGCAGGCGCGCGTTTTACGCGCCCTTCCTCAGAAGCGTGCATGCGCGCAGCCAACCAGTCCTGCACCTCCTGCAGATCCCACGCGACGCAGCGCGACGTCAGGAAGAAACGGCGCGGGAATTCGTGGCGTTGCTCCATCTCCCAGATCGTCGTGTCGCCGAGCGGGACGATCTTGCGCAATTGCGGGCGCGTGATCGCTTGCCGGATCGGCGCGGGCGAGGTGGGCATCTGTCTGCGAAGGGGTTCGCGTTCTTCTGCAATGTCGGTCATGGCGTTCTCTCCATGGTTCGGCCCATCTCGGCCATGAGCGCCATCTTTCGGGTCGTGATTCGCCCGGAGATGACGGGAAACGTCGGGAAAGGGCGGGAAACGGTCCGGAAACGACGCTCACTGACGCGCGCGATCACGCTCTTGCCGCCGCAGCCAC
>CAZHWA010000548.1:0-2128 GCA_964536175.1 uncultured Terricaulis sp.
TCGCCGCGACGGATGGCGAAGGCTTCCTGGCCGAGATTGACCAGAATGACTTTCACCTCGCCGCGATAATCGGCGTCGATCGTGCCGGGCGTATTCAGGCAGGTGACGCCATGCTTCAGTGCAAGGCCCGAGCGCGGACGTACCTGCGCTTCGTAGCCCGCAGGCAGCGCGATGGTGAGGCCGGTCGGGGCGAGCGCCCGCTCTCCGGGGTGGAGCAGCATCGGCTCCTCTTCGGGCACGGCGGCGCGCAAATCCATGCCTGCCGAGAGCGCCGTCTCATAAGCCGGCAGCGCCAGACCCTCGAAATGCGGCAACGGCGAAACCAGGATGGGAACTGTGTGCGTATCCATGATTAGGGGATAAACCGGATTCGCCGGAAAGCGGGAGGAAAAACATGGCCGATAGCGCCGCCGGGCCCAAGTTCAGCGACCCGTTCCGCACCGCACAAGGCGAGGCGCGCGCGGTCGTGCCGCTGCACGCGCTGGAGACGCTCTGGTTCAACACGGGCACGCTCTGCAACATCACCTGCGTGCATTGCTACATCGAGAGCTCACCGCGCAACGACCGCCTCGCCTACATCAGCTTGGCCGAAGTCAAAGCCTATCTGGATGAGATCGAGCGTGAGCGACTGGGAACGAAATTGATCGGCTTCACCGGCGGCGAACCGTTTATGAACAAGGAAATCGTCGCAATCCTGCAGGAGACGCTGTCGCGCGGCTTCGAGGTGCTGGTGCTGACCAACGCCATGCGCCCGATGCAGCGCCACAAGGCGCAGCTGCTGGAGCTGAAGGCCCGTTACGGCAGAGCATTGCGTATCCGCGTTTCGCTCGACGATCCGCGTCCGGAAATCCACGACGCCGAGCGCGGCGCCGGCGCCTGCGACAAGACACTCGCGGGATTGGTGTGGCTGACATCCAACGGTTTTGCAGTCGAAGTCGCCGGTCGCGGTTTCGCGGGCGAACCTGAGCCGCTGTTGCGCGAACGCTTCCAGGCGCTGTTCGACCGAGTCGGTGTGCAGCTCGATGCAGACAATCCGACGGCGCTGGTGATCTTTCCCGAAATGGACATGGCCGCCGATCCACCCGAGATCACCACCGCCTGCTGGGACATCCTGCACAAAGATCCCCGCGACGTGATGTGCGCGTCGGCGCGCATGGTGGTGAAGCGCAAGCACGCCGAAGCGCCGGCTGTGCTTGCCTGCACGCTGCTGCCGTACGATGCGCAGTTCGAACTCGGCGCGACGTTGCGCGAGTCGATGGGCGCCGTGGCGCTAAATCATAAGTACTGCGCCAGCTTCTGTGTGCTCGGCGGCGCCAGTTGCGGGGCGGCCAAAGTGTGATCGAAACGCTGCTCTCGACGAAAGTCTTTATCGTCGGCGCGTGGTTCGTCGTGCTTGCAGCGAGCGAACGCCTGGCGCCGGCCGCGCCGCGTCCGCCGAACAGCGATGCGCCGCGTCTCGCGCGCAATCTCGGCCTGTGGGGCGCCAACACGCTGATGAGCCCGTTCATCACCGTGCCGATTGGCGTCGCAGCGGCGTCGCTCCAGCTCTGGACACGGCCGCACCTCGGCTGGGCGGGCCTCGTGCTCGACCTTCTGATCCTCGATCTATGGACCTACGCTTGGCATCGCGCCAACCACGAGTGGCCGCTGCTTTGGCGCTTCCATCGCGTGCATCATCTCGACCGCTTCCTCGACACGACTTCGGCCGTTCGCTTTCACCCCGGCGAAGTTCTCATATCGGCATTGGCGCGCGCGCCGCTGATTATCCTCGCCGACATCCAGATCCTCTCATTGCTGACTTTCGACGCGCTCGTGCTGGGCGCTGCGCTGTTTCATCACTCAAACCTGAAATTGCCGCCCCGGCTCGAAGCGTATCTGCGCCATGCCGTCGTGACCCCCTCCCATCACTGGGTGCATCATCACGTCGAGCGCGCCGACACCAACTCCAACTATGCGACGCTGCTGACGGTGTGGGACCGCATCTTTCGCAGCTGGAGCCCGCACCGGCGCGTCCCGGACATGCAGATCGGCGCCGGTAACGAAGCCGACCCGCCACTGGCGCAATTGGCGTTGGCGCCTTTCCTGCCGTCGACGCGAGGCGGCGAGGGCGCACGAGCGAGCTAGCGCC
>CAZHWA010000549.1:0-2127 GCA_964536175.1 uncultured Terricaulis sp.
CAAGCGCCCGCACCAGCGCCAGCCCCAGCCCTGTGCCTTCCGCACGCGCCCCGCCGGCGCCGCGCTCGTACGGCTGCGCGAGCGTTCCCCGCTCCTCTTCGGGAATGCCCGGGCCGCTGTCGATCGTCTCCAGCACCAGCACGCCCGCGCGCGCTTCGGCGACCACCATGACGCGCCCGCCCTCCGGCGTGAATTTGAGCGCGTTGCCGAGCGTGTTGATCAGCATGCGCTTCACGGCGCGCTGGTCGGCCCGAACCGCAAGCGGCGGTTGCGGCGTGACCATGCCGAGGCTGATCTGCTTTTTCTCGGCCGCGTCGAGCGAAAGGCGCACCACCTCCTCCACCGCCGCACCGATATCGAACTCTTCGAACACAAGCTCGTAGCGGCCGGCGTCGATCTTCGAGAGGTCCAGAAGGTCGTTCACCAACCCCAACAAATGAGCGCCGCTGCGCCGGATAAGGCCCGCGTACTCCACATAGCGCGCGCCAATATCGCCGAAGATCTGGCGCTCGATCATCTCGGAGAAGCCTAGGATGTGGGTGAGCGGCGTGCGCAGCTCGTGCGAGACCTCCGCAACGCGCGCGCTCATCGCCTCCGCGCGTCCGCCTGCG
This sequence comes from uncultured Terricaulis sp., assembly GCA_964536175.1. Taxonomy (GTDB): domain Bacteria; phylum Pseudomonadota; class Alphaproteobacteria; order Caulobacterales; family Aquidulcibacteraceae; genus Vitreimonas. The sequence goes on from CAZHWA010000549.1 coordinate 612, forward strand.
CTCTGGCCCAGCGCCATCAGCCCGGCGGCCAACACCAGCGCCGCCACACTTAACGTTTGCGGCAACGGCCCCAGCGCCAGCTCGGGAAGGCCCAGCGCGAAGACGGCGGCCCCAGCGTACCCCATCACCGCAGCGGCGCCGGCCTCGGGGGCCCAGCGGCGTCCCAGCGCCAGCGCCAGAGCCGGGGGTGCGGCAAACAAGCAGGCCAACGGCGAAAGCGCGCCCCCGGAGCCAGCAACCAGGCCGATCGCGGCCAACAGCCACACCGCGAGCCAGCCGATATCCGCGCGCGGCCGTCCCAGCAGTGGAATAAGGATGAATCCCGCCAGCGCCGGCGCCATCGCCAGCGCGCTTGCGCCTGCGACAACGCTGCGTTCGCCCCCGTTCAGCCACGCCAGCAGCCCCGCTGCCGCCACAGCCAGCATCCACATCCAGCAGGCAAGCGTTAATGCAAACGCCCGTGGCGCTGCTTTTGCACGTCGCGTTACTGCGCTTTGTGTTGACACTGAAAGCCGGCCCGCGAGTAAAAGACTTCTTAACGCGCTGCGGGGGACGATGCCGCGTCCGAGTCTCTATCGGAAGCGGACTCGCCATAAGGATGAGGGAGTAGAGCCGATGCGTAGCTTAGCGGTCTGGACCACCACCGCAGCAGTCGCCCTGTTCGGCGTCGCCAACGCCCAAACCGCGCCCGCCGCCGATGCTGCCGACGGCGATCTGCAGACGGCGATCGCCGACTACGCCGCGTACCAGAGCGACGTCTCCAGCCTGCGTGCGAGCAACGTTCGCAGCGCCGACGAGCTTGAGACAGCTCTGGATACCGTTGCGCGCCATAACCGCGATCAGCTGACGCGCGGCTGGATCGCCTACGGGTCGAACATCGCCGCCCAGTCGCCGGCCTTCGTTCAAGGCGTGCGCGACGCCGCCAACTATTACGGCCGCGACGCGGTCATCTGGGCCGTGACGGTCGATCCCTCTTATGCGCGCGCCCTGCGCGGCGGCCAGGAGGCTACCCGCCTCATGCTGGACTCCGCCAACGCCGACGCGGCTCGCATCATCGCCGTCGCCGATCGCTATCAGGAACTTGCGTATTCGCTGCAACGGCAGCGCTGGGCCAACGCAGTGGCGCCGCAGCAAGCCGCGCGCGTCCAGCGGGTGCGCGCACTGGGCCGCGAAGGCGCGCCGGAGTCGGCTGTGCCGTCCGAGGTTTCGCCGCGTCTGCGCGTGGCGCCGCTGACGCTTTCGCCCTCGAACGATCCGACCGCTTACGGCGGGCGCCGCTTCTGGGATGCGCTGCGTGGCGATGCTGGCGTGGTTGAAGTCGCCGCTGCGCCGGTGACCTATCAGTGGCGCGTCAACCTCACCCGCGGCGAAGCGCTCGACCGCATGGCCGCCGTCGCGGCGCTGCAGGCGCTCGACGCTGTGGACACAAACCAAAGCGCAGTCAGCCGCCTCATCAGCGATCCGCGCTCGCGCGATTGCTTCGAGATGGCCCAGCTGCAGCTTTATCAGTGCATGT
>CAZHWA010000550.1:0-2127 GCA_964536175.1 uncultured Terricaulis sp.
ACAGCGCCCGGCCGGGCCGGAGCAGCGGCTTCAGCCTGCTCAGCACCACCGCGGACACAAAAGAGGCGCCCCAGAAGGTTGCGAAGACTGCGCCTAGACGGGCGGCCTGGGACTGCGCATCGCCGCCATAAGCATCGCGAATGATGAGCGGAAACAGCACCTGGAACGAACCGATCACAAATACGCCGACATAGGCGGCCGAGATCAGCATCGGCGACATGAGCGCATTGCGGAACGAGTAAACGAGACCGTCGCGCATGTCGCGCACGGCGCCCATGAGCGTATGCTCGTGACCGGTGGGCTTAGGCGCTTGCAGAAAGAGCGCAACGCCCGCCCCGATGGCGAGCGCCAGCGCCTGCAGCGCAAGATAGGGCGCGGGCGAGGCGCCGGCGGCGCGAGCGACCAGAATGCCGGCGATCTGCGCGCCGATCTGAACGGCGGTCGTGGTGGCCGCGGCGGTGGCGATCGAGGTGTGGCGGCCGCGTGCGCTTTCCCGGGCCACGACCCCATTCAAAGCGGCGTCGCGCACCGGCATCATGAACGCCGCGCAGGCGCCGACCACTACCGCATAGACCACCAGGACCGTGTAGCTCAGCGCGCCCATGGCGATGGCGAAGCTCAGCGCGAGCGAGGCGAAGGCGAAACAGACCTGCAGCACGGCCAGCGTCGGGCCCGCCTTGGCGCGTTCGGCCAGCAGGCCGCCGAACAGCAGAAAGCAGAACATCGGCGCTGAAAGCGCCGATTGCGCGAGGCCAACGCCGGCCGCTGTCGCGCCGAGCGAAAACGCGACCAGCGAGGGAAACAGCACGAACTGCATCCCGAACGCAAAGAAGTAGAGCGCGACCAGCACGTAGTAGAGCGGCAACTCGGGGAAGTTCCCGCGCCTTGCGTTCGTTTCGGCGTCGCGCTCGCTGTCCATGGTTCCGCATTAGGCGGGCGAGGGCCGCCGCGTCCAGCAGAGCGATAGCGTTGACGGGAGCTTAACGCCGAACGTGCTGACCTGAGCGCCCAATGCTGCCGTCGAATCAGCCACGCCCGGACTACGTCGAGGCGCCAGCGCCGCTGGAACTGACCGAGGCGCATGAGCCCCGAGCGCGCACGGCGTTGATTGAGCGGCTTTGCGATATTGTTGCGTGGCCGGAAAGCCGTATCCCGGCGCACGAGCGCCAGCTTGCCGCCGACGTGCTGGTCGGTTTGTTGCGCACCAGCAATGTCGAGTTGCGCCGCCGTTGCGCAGCCGGACTGGTGCGCATCCACGATGCGCCGAAAACGCTGCTGCGCTATCTGGCGCGCGACGAGATCAGCGTCGCCGAGCCACTGCTTGAGCACGGGGTCGGGTTCGACGATTCAGATCTCATCGCCACCGTACGCGCCGGCGTGGCGGCGCACTGGCTGGCGATCGCGCGGCGGCGCAGTCTGAGCGAGCCGGTTTCGGATGCATTGTTGCAGACCGGAGATGTGACGGTCGTCGAGGCGGTGCTGCGCAATCAGAACGCAAAGCTGTCTATGCAGGGCATCGACCTTGCCATTTCGCGCTCGCGCCATTCGCCGGACCTGGCGCGGTTCATCGTCGGCCGTGACGAACTCCGGCCTTCGCAGGCGCTGGTGTTGTTCTGGTGGGCGAACTTCCAGGCGCGCCAACACATCCTGCGCCGTTTCGCGGTCGACCGCGCCGTGCTGCTGCAGGAATTGGGCGATGTGTTCGCCCTGGCCGCCGCCGAGGGCTGGTCCGATGCCGACACGCGCAAGACGCTGCAGGTTATCGAACGGCGCCAGCGCAATCGCGCGGCTGCGGCGCGCAGCCCGTTCGGCTCGCTCGAAGGCGCCCTGGCGGCGGCCGTGGAACGCGGGTTGGATCGTGTGCTCGTTGCCGAAATAGCGCACCTTTCGGGCGTGAAACCAACCACGGCGAAACAGGTTTTCGCCGATCCCGGCGGCGAGGCCATCGGGGTTTATTGCAAAGCCGTTGGCCTCAAGCGTCCCTCGCTGCTGACGCTGTGGAAAGCGCTCGGTCGTCCGCCCGGCGATCCTGACAAGCTGGACAATTCGTTAGGTCGCACGATCTACGTGTTCGAAACGCTGGCGACCGCCAAAGCGCAATCGGTCCTGCGCTACTGGAACTGGTCG
>CAZHWA010000551.1:0-2123 GCA_964536175.1 uncultured Terricaulis sp.
AATGACTTTCGTAATCGACAGCTTCGGCGGCGTGAATGATCGCTGCGCGAACGTGCGCGATTATCGATTCCCGAGCGGGAGCCGTCCGTTTCAGATTTGGACGCTAGTTCCGGCGTGTTTTGAGATGGTGGAAGAATGAAGCGCGGAGATCATGTTCGCTATGAGGTTCGTGGAACGTGGCGGACAGCTATCGTTCGCCGCCTCCACCGCGACGGCTCCGTTTCCATAGAGCCGAGATTCATTCTCGACGGTCGGGACGGAAACGTTAGGCCTGAGCTTGGATACCAAGGCGGGTTTCTTGTGCGCTTGAATCGTGCGGACGTTCACCCCTCGCAGCTCGCAGAATCTTACGCCAAGTGAAGCTTTCCGCTCTCTCCGATTCCGAACTGCTGGCGCATCGTCGCAAGCTTTACGCGCTCGCTCAGGGCTTCGCGAAGGCCGCCGACCGTTGGAACATTCTTGCGGCCGGCGGAAGCGCTGGCGCCTCGCAACGTCTGGAGAATGCGAGGCGCGCGTTTTCGGAGTGTCTGAGGGATGCGCGACGCGCTGAAAACGTGCTGCGCTCTCGCGGCGTTCGGTTCGCCAAGATCGCGGAGCCTGTTTTTCGGGAGGCGCTAGTGCGAGCGTTGGCGCTATCGACGGGCATTGCAAAGGCGGAGCACAAAGAGTGACAGACGAACACCTAGCGAGGTTTGTTGAAGTCCTGACGAGCGGACCTGCGGTCGATGGCAGCGTGACAACCGCCGCGACAATCGGCGGTGAACGATACGAGTTCGACGGTTTGCACAAGGCGCTGGCGCGGCGCGTTGCCGAGCTTGAAACGCGCCTCCAGAAGGCAGATTGAGATGCGTGTAACGTGGCAATCGAGAAACTACGCGGCGGAGAGCGTGCGGGGCCGGTATGTCCGCTTCGATAAGGGCGAGGGCGCGTTTCACTTCTGCGAGACGGGCATCGGGACAGCAAACGACATTCGACAAGGCACGGTCGAAGAGAGCGAACTACCCGCCGCCATTGCCGAGCGGGCGAAAGCCGCCGCTTACGGTTGGCCCTCCTATGTCGCTTGGCCTATCGAGCGGAGCGCCCATGCCTGAGACGCTGAAGTTGCGCGACGCGCTGAACGAGCTGGTCCCGAACTGGCCCGAGCTTGAACGCAAAACGTCTCTTGAGGCGGCGGTCACGCTCGCGGTTGCAATCGCTCACACCAGCAAGGTCAAGAGCGATACTGAACACGCGCTTCTGGCGTGGGCCAGGGATCGCTTCGGGGACGAGGACGCCGTTAAGGGCGCCGCCCGGCACAAGCTGAGCCAATGGCCGAACTGACCGTCAAGCAAGAGGGCGCGATTTGGTCCGTCATCCGTCGCCGCCTTGAGGGCATGTCCGCAATCGAGAAAGCGATGCAGGCGACGCGCTACGAGGAAGCGTCGGCGCATTGGGATGACGCAGCGCGACAGCTCACCGCGGCCGTTGTCGCCATAGTGCAAGACACGAAACACGTCCGCGACTAATGGGAAAAGCGCTCGCCTCCGTTGACCGTCTCGCATGGGATCGCGCCGGCCTGGATATGCGCTTTCGCCACTATGCGCCGACGCTTTGCCCCTCAGATCGGGGTGCCCTTGTGGAAGCGTGTTTAAACGCTCCCTCTTTCGGCATGACGGCCGCGGATTTTTTTGAGCAAATCAGAGCGCAGCTTGCGCCGAAGGGGAAGCGGAAATGATAAAGCGGTTTTGGGCGTTCCACGCCCCGACCTATTATCCTGAGTGCGGAATGCTCGATAAGCACGCCTCATTTGACGCACAGGAAGAGGCGGAGGCTTGGCTTGTCCAGACCCTTTCTGACGGCGAAGGCGACGCTTACTTTTCTGACGGCGGACACATTTGGGACATGCTGGAGGATAGGCAAGTCTCTGAATTCGAAGTGGTCGAAAAAACCGGCGAAAAAAGAACGGCGAGAAAACTCTAGCGCCAGTTTTTCGCGATCCAGGAATAAGGAAGCTCCGGCGCTTTGTGCCGACCGTGGAAGTACACGATCCGCGCGCGATCATCGGGCGCGCAATCGGCCGGCGGCTTGGCGTTGGCGTTCGCGGTCTTTGCGACGTCCTTTTTGAACGAGACGCAGGCGCCGGG
>CAZHWA010000552.1:0-2119 GCA_964536175.1 uncultured Terricaulis sp.
GCCGCTTCAGCTGATCGCGGCCCTTCTTGCCGACGGCGAGAATCTTCACCGTCTTGCCGTCCTTCTCCAGTTCGGCGATACGTTCGCGCGCAGCGCGCACGATCTGCGTGTTGAAACCTCCGCACAAGCCGCGCTCGCTGGTCATCACGACCAGCAGATGCACCTGGTCGTCGCCCGTGCCGCGCAGCAGCGCTGGTGCGCTGTCGCTGCCCGCCACGGCCGCCGCCAGATTGGCGATCACGCGAGCCATCCGGTCCGCATACGGGCGCGCAGATTCAGCCGCGCCCTGCGCCCGCTTCAGTTTCGCGGCCGCCACCATCTGCATCGCCTTGGTGATCTTCTGCGTGGATTTCACGCTGGCGATGCGATTGCGGAATTCCTTGAGGCTCGGCATCGGGATCCTATTGCTGTTCAAGCGCGAGCCGGCCGGCCACGCCTAGGAAAAACACACCGACAGCGCCCTCAAGCCATCGTGAAGCGGTTTTGGCCAATGTGCTGCCGGACGCGAAAGCGCGCACCCGCGCCGTTGCGAACGCAAAAACTGAGAGCCATGCCATCGTCAGGGCTGCATGAATCGCAACCAGCAGGACGCCGCTAGCCGACGCGTTCGGCCCGGCCGCGAACTGCGGCAGGACCGCTAGATAAAACAGCGCGGCTTTTGGATTGAGTGCGTTCGTAAAAAATCCCTGGACGAATGGCGCGCCGAGCGTGACCTGCTCAGGTTGGCCTCGCGCGCCGCCAACTGCGCTCCTGAGCATGCCAAGCCCGAGCCATGCAAGATAGAGCACGCCTGCCGTCTTCACGATCGCGAACAACATTGGCACGGCCGCCAGCACGCTGAGCGCGCCGAAGCCGATCAGTGCGCCGTACAGGGCGATGCCGCACATAATCCCCGCCAGAGCCGCCAGCCCCGCACGCGCCCCGTTCCTGGCGGCGTGCGTCGCCACCAGGAACGTGTCCGGTCCGGGCGTCAGCGTCACGATCAGCGCAATCGCCGACCAGGCAAGGAGAGCGCCGGAGTCGATCACGCCGCGAACGTCGTCCCGAACTCGTCGAGCGCGGCTTTGATCTTGTCCTCTGTGCCGTCCTTGCCGATGTCCTTCTTCTCGACCAGCGCCCTCAGAAGATCCGCCTTCTTCGAGCGCAGCCAGGCGACCAGTTCGCGCTCGTAGCGCTGCACCTGCTCGACCGGCACGCGATCGAGATAGCCGCGCGTGCCGGCATAGATCAGCACGATCTGCTCTTCGACCGGCACCGGGGAGAACTGCGGTTGCTTGAGGAGTTCGGTCAGGCGGGCGCCGCGATTCAAGAGACGCTGCGTCGCCGCATCGAGGTCGGAGCCAAACTTCGCGAACGCCGCCATTTCGCGGTACTGCGCCAGTTCGCCCTTGAGCGGCCCGGCCACCTGCTTCATCGCCTTGATCTGTGCGTTGCCGCCGACGCGGCTGACCGAGATGCCGACATTGAGCGCAGGACGGATGCCTTGGAAGAACAGGTCGGTTTCCAGGAAGATCTGGCCGTCGGTGATGGAGATGACGTTGGTCGGGATGTAAGCTGAGACGTCGTTGGCCTGTGTTTCGATGATAGGCAGCGCCGTCAGCGAACCAGCCTTGTTGTCTTCGTTCAGCTTTGCAGCCCGCTCCAAGAGGCGCGAGTGCAGGTAGAAGACGTCGCCCGGATAGGCTTCGCGGCCTGGCGGGCGGCGCAGCAGGAGCGACATCTGCCGATAAGCGACCGCCTGCTTGGAGAGGTCATCGTAGATGATGAGAGCGTGCATGCCGTTGTCGCGGAAATACTCTCCCATGGCGCAACCCGACATCGGCGCCAGATATTGCAGCGGCGCCGGATCGGACGCGGTGGCGGCGACGATGATCGAGTAGCCAAGCGCGCCGCGGTCTTCGAGCGTCTTGACCAGCTGTGCGACCGTCGAGCGCTTTTGCCCGACGACAACGTAGATGCAGTAGAGCTTCTCGCTCTCGGGCGCGTTCTTCTCGTGCGCTTCGCGCTGATAGAGGATGGTGTCGAGTGCGACGGCTGTCTTGCCGGTCTGGCGGTCGCCGATGATCAGCTCGCGCTGACCGCGCCCGATCGGGATCAGCGCGTCGATCGCCTTGATGCC
>CAZHWA010000553.1:0-2118 GCA_964536175.1 uncultured Terricaulis sp.
CGCGTTCCTCGGCGGTGAGTCCGCCGAGGATCTGGCGCTGGATGCGGCGCACGATCGGGTCGGCGGCTTCAAGCATCGCGTCGCCCGCCGGCGTGATGTCGAGTTTGCGCGCGCGGCGATCCTTCGCATTGATTGAGCGCGACACTAGCCCTTTCGTGACTAGGCGATCGACGACGCCGCCGATGGTGACGCGGTCGTAGGCGATCAATCCCGCCAGCGTGCCTTGATCGACGCTCCGCCATTTGGCGAGCGCGTTCAGTGACGCGTACTGCACCTGCGTGAGGTCGATCTCGGCGGCTGCCATCTCGTGATCGAAGATGGATACGGAGATCTGATGCAGGCGGCGGATATTGAAACCCGCCAGTTCATGGAAGTCCACGCTCATGCCCGCTCCAATAGACGGATTCGGCGGCGGCTTGATTGACGACGCCGTATAGGTAGTATACGACATAAAATGCAGGCGAGGAACGCGAGGAACGAGCGTGGGCGAAAAGCTCGGCACACTTGAAGATTTGCCACAGGATTATCGCGACGCCATGGGCGCTGCGGGGGTCGCGCCGCTCTGGCCGATGATGCGCAATCTGTTGCCGCACAATCGCCCACAACCAATTTCCAGGTCACATCACTGGGCATTCGCCGATCTGCGGCCGCTGTTGCTGCGCGCCGGCGAACTGACCCCGGTCGAGAAGGCGGAGCGCCGCGTGCTGGTGCTCTCCGATCCCGGCCGCGGCGTTGGCGCGATGCAGGCCACCGCCTCGATCTATCTGGGCATGCAATTGCTTTTGCCGGGCGAATCTGCGCCGGCGCATCGCCACACGCCGAGCGCCGCGCGCGTCATCGTCGAGGGCGAGGGCGGCTTCACCGTCGTCGAAGGCGAAAAGCTGCCGATGGAGGAGGGCGATGTCGTCCTCACGCCGGGCGGTCAGTGGCACGATCACGGCCACGATGGCGACAAGCCGGTGATCTGGCTCGATGCGCTGGATCTGCCGTTGTTTGTGTATCTTGAGGGCTCGTACGCGGAGGAAGCGCCGCTGCAGGTGCGCCGCAATCGGCCGGACGCCTCGGAGGTCGAGTATGCGGCTGCGGGTCTGCGTCCGCCGCGCGCACAAGGCGCGCCGACCGCAAAATACCCGATGATGCGCTTTCCTTGGCGGCGCACGCGCGAAGCTCTACGCGTGATGGCGAAGCACTCTGGTGCCGAAACCGTCGAGCTCGATTACGTCAATCCGGAAACCGGCCAGCCGGTGCTGCCTGCGCTTGGCTTCGCCGCACTGATGCTGCGACCGGGTGAAACCCTGCGTCCGACGCTGCGCTCGACCAGCGAAGTTTATCATGTCGTGCACGGCAAGGGCGTCGCCACGGTAAACGGCGAACGCACCCGTTGGGAATCGAAGGACACCATCAGCATCCCAGTGTTTTCCGATGTCAGCCTGAGCGCCGCTGGCGAGGAGGCATTCCTGATCCGTATTCATGATCGGCCGTTGCAGGAGAAGCTCGGCTACTACGAGGAGCGTCCGCGGTGAGCGAGCAATTTCTGTTTCCGCCGGAGCCGACCTACACCGTGCCGGTCGCAGGGGAGTCGGCCTTCTATCCGGTTCGCCGCATCTTTTGCGTCGGCCGCAATTATGAAGCGCACGCCCGCGAGATGGGCGTCGACGTTGACCGCGAGGCGCCATTCTACTTCACTAAACCGGCGTCGGCGATCACGCTCAGCGGGGCGCGCATCGCGTATCCGCCGGGCACCAGCAATTATCATTACGAGATGGAACTCGTTATTGTGATTGGCGCTCCTGCGTTCAAGGTCAGCGTCGAGGACGCGCAGAAGGTCGTGTACGGCTACGCAGCCGGCCTCGACATGACCCGCCGCGACCTGCAGCTCGCGGCCCGTGCCAAGCAGCGCCCCTGGGATCTCGGTAAGGCGTTCGAGCAATCGGCGATCATCGCGCCGATCACCAAGGCGGCCGCCTTCGGCGCTGTCGGGAAGCAGCGCATGACGCTCAAGGTCGGCGATACGACCAAGCAGGACGCGCGCCTGTCGGACTTGATCTGGAGCGTTGCGGAGTTGGTGTCGCACCTTTCAGGCTATTTTCACCACACCCCGGCCACCGTGATCTACAC
>CAZHWA010000554.1:0-2117 GCA_964536175.1 uncultured Terricaulis sp.
ATCACCGGCGTCACCGGCCAGGACGGCGCCTATCTGGCTGAGCTGCTGCTGGCCAAGAACTACCAGGTGCATGGCGTCAAGCGCCGCTCGTCCTCGTTCAACACCGAGCGCGTGGATCACCTCTATCAGGATCCGCATGAGGGCAAAACCGACTTCTTCCTGCACTACGGCGATCTGACCGACGCCACCAACGTCATCCGCCTGGTTCAGGAAGTGCAGCCGGACGAAATCTACAATCTCGCCGCTCAAAGCCATGTTCAGGTCAGCTTTGAAACACCCGAATACACGGCGAACGCCGATGCACTCGGCACGCTCCGGCTGCTCGAAGCCATCCGCATCCTAAAACTGGAAGGGAAGGTGCGGTTCTATCAGGCCTCGACGTCCGAAATGTTCGGCAAGGCTCAGGCCGTTCCCCAGAACGAGACGACGCCGTTCTATCCGCGATCCCCCTACGGAGCGGCCAAATTGTATGGCTATTGGATCACGGTGAATTATCGCGAAGCGTACGGCATGCACGCGTCGAACGGAATTCTGTTCAATCATGAAAGCCCGCTGCGCGGCGAAACCTTCGTCACGCGCAAGATCACGCGCGCGGTCGCCGCGATCGAGTTGGGGCTGCAGACGCGGCTTTATCTCGGCAATCTCGACGCCAAACGCGACTGGGGTCATGCGCGCGACTTCGTCGAAGGCATGTGGCTCATGCTGCAGCAGCCGCACGGCGACGATTTCGTGCTCGCCACCGGCGAAACACACAGTGTGCGCGAATTCGTTGAGCGCGCCTTCGCCGAAGTGGGGCGCACCATCGCCTGGCGCGGCGCAGGCGCGAATGAACAGGGTGTGGATGCAAAAAGCGGGGCGGCGCTGGTGGCGATCGATCCGCGTTATCTGCGCCCCACCGAAGTCGACATCCTGCTCGGCGACGCCAGCAAGGCGCGCGACAAGCTGGGCTGGCGCCACCGGACGACCTTCGCCGAACTGGTGCGCGAGATGGTGGCCGCCGACCTGCAAGCGGTGGCGCAGGAGCGCGCGCGGCGCGACTGGAACGGCTAGGGATTGGGGGCCGTGTTCTCCAACAGCCAAACGCTGGAAAAGCGAACGGCATCAACACAGGCGCGACATTAAATTCGACCGGGTGCGGCCGGCCCTAGGCTGCGAGGCGCCAAGGAGGAGCGCTTCAATGTCCGAGTCTTCGCCCAACCTGGTGCTGCCGTACCTCGCCGCCGGCCAAGCCCAGAAGCACGTCACCGTCAACGAAACCATTCGCAAGCTCGATGCGCTGGTGCAGCTCAGCGTCGTCAGCGCCACGACCGGCGCCGAGCCTGGCTCGCCCAATGACGGCGAGGTGTATATCCTTCCCTCCGGCAAGACCGGCGACGCATGGGGCGCGATGACGAACCTTGCGCTCGCCTATTATCGCGACGGCGCCTGGCAAGAAATCACGCCGCGCGAAGGCTGGCTCGCCTACGTCAAGGATGTCGATCAGGTGTTGTTTTACACCGGCGCGGCTTGGTCGCCGTTGGCGCACGCAACCCAAGGCTGGCGCGTGCTCGCTGCCTCGGGCGCGGCCGTATCGCACACCGGCGACACCGCCGAGACTACGCTTGCTACGGCGCCAATCCCCGCCGGCGCCATGGGCGCGAACGGGGCGCTCAGGATCACCGCGTTGTGGAGTTGGACCAACAGCGCCAATAACAAGCGTCCGCGCTGCTATCTCGGCGGCTCAGTGGTGTTTGCGCTGGTCGTGAGCACGTCGGCCGCCCTGGCGCTGCAGCGCCTGGTGCAAAATCGCAATAGCCAGGTGAGCCAGGTGACGTTCCAATCCGGCGTCACGTCCTCGTTCGCGACCGGGTCTCAGGTTACGACGCTGTCTGTCGACACGGCTGCTGCACAGGACCTGACCTTCACGGCTCGATTGGACGACGCCGGCGAGACGATGACGCTGGAAAGCTATCTGGTGGAAGTCCTGTTCATGCACTGACTGGCCGCGTCGCCGGCATCGCCTGGCATAAAGAGCGGCGGCGCGCCGATCGGACGGTTGCGCCGGCGCAGTGTCCAAGGGCAGTATGCCGATAAGGAGCTGGATCATGGCCGTCACCGACGAAACGCTGCGCGAAGAA
>CAZHWA010000555.1:0-2115 GCA_964536175.1 uncultured Terricaulis sp.
TAGTGCGGATGCACGCCGCCGGAGAAGACGATCTTCTTCCGCTTCGTCACGCGGGCGGCCATCATCGCCGCTTCCGCGCAGGCGGTGGAGCCGTCGTACATCGAGGCGTTGGCGATCGGCATGTCGAGCAGCATCGCCACCTGGCTTTGGAATTCGTAGAGCGCCTGCAGCGTGCCTTGCGCGATTTCGGGCTGGTAAGGCGTGTAGGCGGTGAGAAATTCGCTGCGCTGGATCAGGTGATCGACGCTGGCCGGTACATGATGGCGATAGGCGCCCGCGCCCAGAAAGAACGCGGTGCGGCCGGCTGGCGTGTTCTTTTCCGCCAGACGTTGCAAATGCCGATGCACTTCAAGCTCGCCCTGCGCGCGCGGCAAATCGATCAGGTCTTTCAGCAGCGCCCGCTTCGGCACGTCGGCGAAGAGCTCGTCGATGGTCTTAGCGCCGATAACTGAGAGCATCTGCTCGCGGTCGGCGTCAGTGAGGGGGAGGTACCGCACGTGGTTCAGTGCTCCGTTTTGGAAATCCTGGCGCCCCGCTCCCCCTCAATGGGGAAGCTGTCGCGCGTAGCGTGACTGAGGGAGTGAGGTCCGGCGGCGTTTCCGATTGCGCCTCGTGAGGCTCTTTCTTCACTGGCCGCGCGCGCACCCCCTCCGGCCGCTTCGCGGCCACCTCCCCCATCGAGGGGGAGGTGGTGGACGACGTGCTCAGCGAACACTCAAAGGCCCTTCACGTAATCGGCGTAGGCGGTTTCATCCATCAGCGCCTCGAGCTGGCTCTTGTCGGCGACCTTGAGCTTGACGAACCAGCCGCCGGCTTCGGGCTCATCGTTGATGATCTGCCAGTTTTGATTGGCGATCTCGCCATTCACGTCGACGATCTCGCCGGAAATCGGGGCAAAGATGTCCGATGCCGTCTTGGCGCTTTCGACCACGGCCATGTCATCGCCCTGGCTGTAGCTTTTGCCGACCTCGGGCAGTTCGGCATAGACGACGTCGCCCAATTGTTCAGCGGCGTATTTAGAAATGCCGATGGTCGCGATGTCGCCATCGATCCGCACCCATTCATGGTCCTTGGTGTAGCGCGTGGTCATTGGAAGCTCCCGGATGAGCGAAGGCAGACTCCCTCTCCCTTCTTTGGGAGGGAGAGGGTTGGGGCGAGCGTGGAGCGCCGAACGCGCAGGACTAGGCGAGAGCGAGCGGCTGGGCGCATGAACGCAGACGTCAGCGCAGCCCCCTCACCCTGCCCTTCGACGCTGCGATTGCAGTGCAATCGCTCCCGCTTCGCGGGACCGCATCGAAGCCCCCTCTCGGGGGAGAGGGTTCTCGGTTGCGAGCGGCGCATCACTTCTTCCTCACATAGCGATGCGGCACGAACGGAAGCGGCACGATCGTGGCGCTGCGCGGCGTGCCGCGGATCAGGAGATCCACGACATGCCCCGGCTCGGCGTGCCCGGCTTCGACATAGCCCATCGAAATCGGCCCGTTCAGCACCGGCGAAAAGCCGCCCGAGGTGACGACGCCGACCTTCTTGCCGTCCTTCATGATCTCCACGCCCTCACGCGCCGGTGCGCGATCGTTCGGGCGAATGCCCACACGCTTGCGCGCCGCGCCGAGTTCGTGCTCGCGCAGAATGCGCTTGGCGCCTGGGAAATCACCGGCTTCGCGGCGGCGCTTCTGGATGGTCCAGGCGAGATCGGCCTCGATGGGCGAGGTGGTCGGATCGAGGTCGTGACCGTAAAGACAAAGACCTGCTTCGAGCCGCAGACTGTCGCGTGCGCCAAGGCCGATGGGCTTCACCTCCGCATGGGCGAGCAGCTTCTCGGCCAGATCTCTGGCGTTTTCGGCGCGCACCAGAATCTCGAAGCCGTCTTCGCCGGTGTAGCCGGATCGGGTGACGGTGATGCGGCCGAACGCATCGAACCGCCGCACGGTCATGAAAGCCATCTCGGCCAGCACCGGATCGATGACTTCGGCGGCCACTGCCGCCGCGCTGGGGCCTTGCAAGGCGAGCAGGCAGCGATTGTCGGCGCGCACCAGATTGGCTTCGCCCTTCGTCGCCGCTTCGATCAGCGCCCAATCCTGGTGTTTACAGCCGGCATTGACGACGATGTAGAGA
>CAZHWA010000556.1:0-2100 GCA_964536175.1 uncultured Terricaulis sp.
TGTTCTTGACCGACAACTTCGTCGCCAATTTCGCGATCGGCTATATCGACGGTCAGTTCAACGAATACCTGTCGAATACCGTTGTGGCAAATCCGGCGCCGCCGCCCGCGACGATCATCGTGCCGATCGATCTTTCGAATGCTGCGGCCCTGCAGAACACGCCGGACCTCACAGCGGCTCTATCCTTCACCTACACGGTGCCGTTGGCGGGAGGCCAGCTCGCCTTCACGCCGTCCGCGGCCTATCGCGGCGACAGCCAGATGTTCGAGTTCGCTACCCCGGCGCTCGATCAGTCGGCGTACACGCTCTACAATGCGTCAGTCACCTGGACCTCGGACAACGATCGCTGGAGGTTCGGCCTGCACGGGCAGAACCTCGGCGATGAGGAGTACCGCGTCGGCGGTTACAACTTCCCGGGAGCGCTGTTCGGCAATTCGATCATCGGCTTCTACGGTCCGCCGCAAACGTGGACGGCCTCCGTCGAAGTGCGCTTCTAAGCTCTCCCCCCACAGAGCTTGCGGCGGCGCGGATAGGAGTTCGCGCCGCCGCTCTTCTTCGAGGAGCGCCGGGAATGAGCAACACGCACGTGGAAGCTTCGCTCGAAGCGCAGGCCGCGGCGCCAGGCGCGTATCGCTTTCTCGTGCTGGCGCTGTTGTTCATTGTATATGCGTTCAACTTCATCGACCGGCAGATCCTCGGCATTCTTGTGCCGGCGATCAAAGCGGACATGGGGCTCACCGACACCCAGCTGGGCTGGCTCGGCGGCCCCGCATTTGCGATCTTCTACACCGCACTGGGCGTGCCCATCGCATGGCTGGCCGATCGCTCCAATCGTACCTGGATCATGACCGTTGCGCTTACAGTCTGGAGCGCGTTTACCGCGGCCTGCGGCTACGCACAGAATTTCGTGCAGCTGTTCGCCGCGCGGCTCGGCGTCGGCGTTGGCGAGGCCGGCGGCGTGGCGCCGGCATACTCGCTCATTTCGGATTATTTCCCTCCGCGGGAGCGCGGGCGCGCACTCGCCGTCTATTCATTCGGCATCCCCATCGGCAGCGCAGCCGGCATCCTGATTGGGGGACTGCTTGCCAGCCAACTCGATTGGCGAATCGCATTCGTTGCTGTCGGCCTGGCGGGCATTGCGGTGGCGCCAATCTTCCGCATGCTGGTGCGCGAGCCGCAACGCGGCCGCTACGATGCTCGAGGCGCGCACACTGCAGCCAGAGCATCCTTCTGGTCCGCAGCCCGCATTCTCATCGCCAAGCCTAGTTATTGGCTGCTCTCGTTCGGCGCGGCCTCATCCTCAATCATGGGCTACGGCATCTTTTTCTGGATGCCGAGTTTTCTCGTGCGCTCGTTCGCCTTCAGCGTCGAGCAGGTCTCGCTTTACTATGGCGCTATCCTGCTTCTGGGCGGCGTCGCCGGGGTTTGGCTCGGGGGCGCGCTCGCCGACATAATGGGAAAGAAGCGCTCACGTTATGCGCTCATACCGGCGGCGGCGTTCGTACTCACGCTGCCATGTTATATCCTGGGTTTGCTTTCTTCCTCGCCGTTGCTTGCCTTCTTCCTGTTCTTGCCGCCAACGGCGCTGGGGCTCATGTGGCTGGGGCCGGTCATCACAGCCGTGCAACATCTCGCGCCGGCCAACGCGCGCACTACGGCGTCGGCGCTGTTCCTTTTTATCAACAATCTGATTGGCTTGGGGTTGGGAAGTCTGTTGATCGGGGCGCTGTCGGATACATTGACCGCCCAATTTGGCGACGAGGCGTTGCGTTATTCCATTCTGGCGGGGACGGGTTTTTACATCCTGGCCGCGCTGTTGATGGGTCTTGCGGCGCGATTTCTCGCTCGAGACTGGGTGGACTGAGCGGACCCTTCAGCTTGCGCTCAGATGCGCGGTCACTAGATACTGCGACTAGAAGGGGAGACCCGCATGGTCGATCGCATCACCCGTCGCAGCGTTGCGCTTGGTCTGGGCGCCAGCGCGCTCACCCCCGCCGCCGCGTCCGCGCAGGCGGAGCAAACCTATTCTGAAGATGAGATCCTTGCCGCGGCTCAGCGTTTTTTCGGCGCAGGCGCCGAAGGCCTGGCGGCTGCGACCGC
>CAZHWA010000557.1:0-2096 GCA_964536175.1 uncultured Terricaulis sp.
CCGGACAGATGCCCACCAAGCCGGAAGTGCTTACCGACCGCGAGGCGCAGGACATCGGCCTGCCGCCGGGCGGCACGACGCTGTACTACCCGCTCGGCGACAAAGGCGTGTTCTTCGACACCGCCGGTTCGCGCATCGCGGTCTGGTACAGCGGCGCCGACGCGGATAAGGCGCTGGGCGCGCTCGATGCGGCGCTCAAGCGGACGTACGCCGACACCAAGCAAGTGATCGACGCGGTCCATCCCGAAGTGAGCGACATGCGCGTGCGCGCCTATGACGTGAAGCTCGCGGACGGCCTGATGGCGACGGTGGAAGTGAGCTATTCCAAGCCGGGCGTTCGGCCGCCGAAATTCTCGGCGCAAATCGTCGGCATGGGCATCAAGAACTGAGGACGACATGGCCGACAAGCTTTCTTTCGCTCTCGTCTCGCCGGAACGCGAACTGTTCCAGGGCGAGGTTGACCATGTCGTGGTCCCGGGCGCGGAAGGTGAGTTCGGCGTATCGCCGAACCACGCGCCGGTGATGAGCGTGATCAAGATCGGCGCGCTCAGAGTGTTCAATGACGGCGCAGAGCGGCGCATCTTCGTCAATGGCGGCTTCGCCGACGTGACGCCGGAGGGGCTGACCGTGCTGGCAGAAGAGGCGGTCGATCTGTCTGAGGTCGATCCTGCCCAGCTCGAACAGCAGTTGAAGCACGCCCAGGAAGACTTGCGCGACGCAAACACCGACGAAAAGCGTATGGCGGCCCAGGTCGTGCTGTCGCGCCTCGAAACCATGCGCGCGGGCATGATGCGCTAGAATGCTTCCGCCGAGGCGGCCGGAGGCGTAGCTTTCGGCCATGGCTGAGCTTGTTCCTTGGAAGATTGCGCACGCAACGCAGCGATTGGAAAGGCTAGCCGAAGTACGGAAGCGCAACTTTCCAGAAGGCGCGGGGTAAAGCCGCCACTGTGCTGCCGCACCCGCACCTCTGGCCTGCAATCCTCGGCGCCGGTCTTGGCATGGCCCTGCTGGTGTGGGCCTGCATGTGGCTGTTCCGGCGCTGGGATGCGTTGCCGGCGCGGAAGAAGTGGACGCTGTTCGCCGCTATCGCGCTGTTTGAGACGGCGTACTGGCTCAATATCTACGCTTGGCTGGTCGAGCCCAACTTACTCTTTGTGCGGCGCATTGAGATCGTCAGCGACGATTGGCGCGGTGCGCCGCTGACCATCGCTGCGCTTGGCGATACACATGTCGCCAGTCCGCACGTCGATGCGGCGCGCATGGGCAGGATCGTCGCCCGCGTGAACGAACTCAGGCCAGAGCTGGTGGTGCTGCTCGGCGATTATGCCGGATTCCATGCATCCGCAGCGGAGCGCTCACCGGCGGAGAATCAGGAAATACTCGGCGGCGTGGCCACGTTTGCGGCGCTCATCTCGCGCTATGGCGCGGTGGCGGTGCTGGGCAATCACGACGTCTGGTACGATCGGCAAGCCATAACAACGGCGTTGCAGAACGCCGGCGTCGCCGCCCTATGGAACCGGCACGTCGTGATCCGGCGCAGCGGCGGACCGATTGTCGTGGCCGGTGTTGCCGACGCCTGGACCGGCGAACCCGACTTCGCTGCAGCGCTCGACGGCGCCCCCGCAGGCGCAGACACGATCGTGCTCAGTCATAATCCCGATGTCTTCACAGACTTGCCGGAAGGCGTTGCCCTGATGCTAGCGGGGCACGGCCATTGCGGTCAGGTGACGATCCCCCTCATTGGCCGCCCGATCCTGCCGCTGCGCAACAAGCGCTACGGCTGCGGCCTTATCGAAGAGGCCGGCAAGCGTCTGTATGTAACGGCCGGCATCGGCACCAGCATCCTGCCCGTGCGCTTTCTCAATCCGCCGGAGATCGTGGTGATCAGGATTGTCCCAAGCGAGTAGTCAGTAGTCAGCAAATCGCCCCCGCTCATGCTGCCTGCTGACCACTGACCCTTACGCCCCTGCGCTTTCGCCGAAGCCAAACAGCGAAAGACGGCGCTTTGGCTTTGCCGGTTTCGGCAGGATGCTGCGGGCTTCGAGCCATTGCAGGGTCAACTGAGCGACATCGTTCGCCTCGGCCTCGCCGACGAG
>CAZHWA010000558.1:0-2086 GCA_964536175.1 uncultured Terricaulis sp.
CGCGGCAGCCGGCCACCTTGCCTACCTTGGAGATGGTGAAGACCTCCAGCACCTGCGCGTTGCCCAGGAAGGTTTCGCGTGTTTGCGGCGCCAGCATGCCGGACATGACGCCTTTGATGTCGTCGATCAGGTCGTAGATGATCGCGTAATAGCGAATCTCCACACCCTCACGGTCGGCCAGATCGCGCGCCTCCTTCGAGGCGCGGACGTTGAAGCCGATGACCGGCGCGCCGGAGGTCTTGGCAAGCTGCACGTCGCTCTCGTTGATGCCGCCGACCCCGGACAATACCACGCGCGCGCGCACCTCTTCGTGCGCCAGCTTCTCCAGTGAGGCGACGATCGCTTCGGCCGAACCCTGCACGTCCGCCTTGATCAGGATCGGAAGCTCTTTCGCCGTCGATTCCTTGAATTTCGCCATCATCGATTCGAGCGATGCGCCTGTGCGCGACACGCCGACCGCCGTACGCTGCTTTTTGGTGCGGGCGCGGTAGTTGGCGACTTCGCGGGCGCGATTCTCGTTTTCGACCGCGTTCAGCACGTCGCCCGGCTCCGGCACGCCTTCGAGACCCATGATCTCGACCGGCTGGGACGGTCCCGCCTCTTGCAGCTGCTGTCCGCGCTCGTTCGTGAGCGCCCGGACCCGGCCCATCTGAGCGCCGACGACGACGATGTCGCCGCGCTTCAGCGTGCCCTTCTGCACCAGCACCGTCGCCACCGTGCCGCGGCCGCGGTCGAGCTTGGACTCGATCACCGTGCCCTGCGCCGGGCGGTCGGGATTCGCCTTCAGCTCCATCACTTCCGCCTGCAGCAGGATGGTTTCGACCAGCTTGTCGAGGTTGGTCTTCTGCGTGGCAGACACTTCGACCGCCAACGTATCCCCGCCATGCGCTTCGGTGATGATTTCGTGCTGCAACAGGTCGTTCAGCACACGTTGCGAGTTGGCGTCGGGTTTATCGATCTTGTTGATGGCGACAATGATAGGCGCGCCAGCGGCGCGTGCGTGATTGATCGCCTCGATGGTCTGCGGCATCACCCCGTCGTCGGCGGCCACGACCAGCACAACGATGTCCGTCACCTGCGCGCCGCGAGCGCGCATAGAGGTGAAGGCGGCGTGACCTGGCGTGTCGATGAACGTCACGCGTTGGCCGTCGCCCAGCCGCACCTGATAGGCGCCGATGTGCTGGGTAATGCCGCCAGCTTCGCCGGAAGCGACGTCGGTCTGACGCAGCGCATCCAAGAGCGAGGTCTTGCCGTGATCGACGTGGCCCATCACGGTCACGACCGGCGGGCGCGGACGCAGGTTTTCCGGCGTGTCTTCGATATCGCCGGCGAGACCTTCTTCGACATCCGATTCGGCGACGCGCTTGACGCTGTGTCCAAACTCGGTGGCGATCAGCTCGGCGGTATCGGCGTCCAGGTCGTCGGCCTGCTTCATCATCTGGCCCTGGCGCATCATGAACTTGATGATGTCCGCCACGCGGACCGCCATCCGGTTCGCCAGTTCCTGCACCGTGATTGTTTCAGGGATGACCACTTCGCGCACAATGCGTTCGCGCTCGCCGCCCCCGCCGAGCATGCGTGCGCGACGCTCCTTTTCCTTCTGTTGCGCCCGCCGATAGGCGGCGAGCGAGCGCACCCGGTCATCGTCGCCGGCGACTTCGCGCTCGATCATCTCCAGCGTGAGCTTGCCTTTGCGCCGTTCGGCCTCGCCTTTCTTGGCCGGCTTGGCCGGGGCCGGGGCGAGCGCTTTGCGTGAGGACTTAATGCGGCCGCCAAGTTCGTCGAGCAGGCCGCCGTCCGCGCGCGCGGCAGGGCCAGGCCCGCGCTGGGGCGCCCGCGTCTCTTGTTGCGGCGCCTGCATTGGGGACGCTTCTTCGGCCTCGGCCTCCGCCGCTTCGGCGCGCCGCCGCGCTTCGGCTTCAGCCTCTAGCGCGGCTTGCTCGGCCGCTTTGCGGTTCTGCGCGTCTTCGAGCGCGCGGCGTTGTTCCTCCTCGGCGCGCTGACGTTGTTCGCGCGCTTCCTTCTCGGCCATTGCACGGCGCACCGCTTCCTCGCGGCGGCGCGCTTCATCGTCGGTAACGCCGCC
>CAZHWA010000559.1:0-1845 GCA_964536175.1 uncultured Terricaulis sp.
GGCAGCGCCTTGGCGAAGTCAGCGAGTTTGTCGAACTTCGCCGCATCCCGTACTGCGCGGAAACGCGCATGATAGCGATGCTGTTTGCGCCCGCGCGCATCGCGTCCGGTAGCCTGCAAGTGCCCGTTCTCGTCAGGACAGATCCAGACCTCCGTCCACGCCGGCGGAATAGCGAGCGCTTTTATGCGTGCGAGCGTTGCCTTGTCGGGCACGAGATCGCCATCGGGACGGCGATAACTGAATCCCTTACCGCTGCGCCGGCGTGTAATGCCCGGCTCATCGCTTGAGACATAGACGAGGCCGTTCTTGCGGGCGTGTGTTTGCGCGGTCGGCATGGCCTCGGGAAAGCCGCGCGCGCGCGTCGCGGTTCCCTGTCAGGGCAGCGTCAGCCCGATGACCAACGGCATCGTGATGAGTGAGAGTAGCGTTGTCGCGGTGATGATCGCCGCCATCAATTGCGCGTTGCCGCCCATTTCCCGCGCCAGCGTATAACCGGCCGCGGCCGTGGGGGTCGCGCCCAAGCCGGCCGCCACCGCCACAGCCAGAGGGTCCGCGCCGGCGGCTGTCGTGGTCGCAAACAGGATGGCCGGCATGATGGTGAGCTTCATCGCAGCGGCAGTGACGACATGCGGGCCTGCCCTGCGCAAGGCTTTGAAATCGAGCCCGGCGCCGACGCAAATGATGGCGATCGGCATCGCCGCATCGCCCAGAAGGTCGAGCGCATAAGTAAGCGGGCCTAGCTCGCGCAAACCGGCAGCGTTCGCGGCGAGGCCGGCGGCGCACGAGAGGATGAGCGGGTTGGCGACGATCTGGTCGAACACCGCGCGCCAGGATGTGGCGCGCGCCGCGCCCCAGCGCGCCAGCACGGTGACGCAAACGACATTGATCGTCAGCACCAGGGGCCCGAAGGCAAGACCGATCAGATCCATCCCGGCTTGCCCGTAGAGCGGCAGCGCAGCGGCCAGCAGCACAAAGCCGTTCCAGCGGATCGAGCCTTGAAACACGCTGGTGAAGGCGGGGCCGTCGCCGCGGAACACCAGACGCAGAGACAATGCCAGCGCGATGACGATGGCGACGCCGCCCAGCACGCCGATCAGAAACGGGGCTGCGCCCTGGCCGGCGAACTCGGCGCGCGAGATCAGCGAGAACAGAAAGGCGGGATAGAGAATGAAATAGCCGAAGCGGTTGACCATGCCGAAGGCTTCGGCGCTCGCCAGCTTGCCCGCCCGCGCGCCCCAGCCAATGGCGATCAGGATGAAGACGGGCGCCAGCCCGGCGACGACGTCATTCATGCGCGGCGCGTTCCTGCAAAGCGTCGAGCGCGCCTTGCAGCATGTAGGCGGCGGCCATCTTGTCGACGACCTCGCCGCGGCGCCGGCGCGAGGCGTCGCCTTCGATCAGCGTGCGGGTAACAGCGGCGGTGGAGAGCCGTTCGTCCCAGAGCAGCAGCGGCGCATCGCGTTTGGCGAGAAGGTTGCGCGCAAACGCGCGCGCGCTCTGCGCGGCGGGACCGGCGCTACCGTCCATATTGAGCGGCAGGCCGACGACAAGCCCCACGCACTGGCGCGCATCGTAGAGCTTAAGGATAGCTTCCGCGTCCGCCGCGAACTTGGTGCGGCTGATCTGCTCCAGCGACGAGGCAATGAGCCGCGTCACATCGCTGACCGCGACCCCGATGCGCTTTTCGCCCGGGTCGAGCCCCACGAGCGCGCCGCGCGCCGGCAAGGCGGCGGCGAAATCGGGGAGATCGAGCAGAGGCATTCAAATGTTCACTCGGCTGACGCTTGCATGAGGTCAAGCGGAGGGCTTCAATGGAAGGATGAAGCCCGCCCTCTGGATTGCCTC
>CAZHWA010000559.1:1855-2083 GCA_964536175.1 uncultured Terricaulis sp.
CTAGCCGCGTGCGCAAGCGCACCTGTGTCCGAGACGCCCGATCCCGACTTGGCCTTCGCGCTCGGGCACGACCTCAGCTGCAACGCCAGTGAGAGGACGGACGAAGACGGCGAGGCCATGACTCTCTATATCTCGCTGCACGTGCCCGACCGCGGCGGCGCTGGCCGGTTCTGCATCGCCACCGGCTGCGAAGACGCCCAGTTCGAGCCGACGCTGACGCGCGCCGCC
>CAZHWA010000560.1:0-2074 GCA_964536175.1 uncultured Terricaulis sp.
CGCGCTATCCCATTGCGCCGCGCATGCTGGCGGGCGCCCGTCAGCGTGATCTCGGCTGCGAAATAGTTGGCGCGCGCGCAGCGGCGCCGCTGCTGAGCGCCCCAATCGGCGTGCTGGAGATGATGCATCCTGAGGCTGACCTCGCCGTCGCGCGGGCGATGGCGCGTCTCAATTTGCCCATGATTATTTCATCGCAGGCCTCGTTTCCGATGGAGGAAATCGCCAGTGCGGGCGGCGAGGGGCCGCGCTTCTTTCAGCTCTACTGGGGCAAGTCCGATGCGATCGCCGAGAGTTTCGTCAGGCGCGCCGAAGCCTGCGGCTGCAGGGCAATCGTCATCACGCTCGACACAACCGTGCTCGGCTGGCGCCCGCGCGACCTTGACCTCGGCTTTCTGCCGTTCATCCGCGGCCAAGGCATCGCGCAATACACCTCCGATCCTGCGTTCCGCGCCCTGCTCGGCCAGACGCCCGAGGAGAACCCGATGGCGGCCGCGGTGACGTTTACGCAAGTGTTCTCAGATCCTGGGCTCGACTGGGCGCGTATCGCCAAGATCAGATCGTGGACGAAACTGCCGGTGATCTTGAAAGGGATCATGCGCGCAGACGACGCCGCCAAAGCCGTGAGCGAGGGCTATGACGGCATCGTCGTTTCCAACCATGGCGGGCGACAGGTGGATGGCGGCGAGGGCGCGCTCAATGCGCTGCCGGCCGTTGTGGCCGCGACGAAGGGCAAAATCCCGGTGCTGTTCGATAGCGGCGTGCGCTGTGGGGCCGATGTCTTCAAAGCGCTGGCGCTGGGCGCCGCGGGCGTCTGCATTGGCCGCCCCTACGTTTATGGCCTGGCCCCTCGCCGGCGAGGCAGGGGTTTCTGCGGTGCTGGAATACCTGTTGGCGGAGCTGGACTTGGCGATGGCGCTCAACGGTTGCGCCGTCATTTCGGATATCGGGCGCGAGAACTTGGCTTTAACGAAAGTTAATGACGCCGGCGTCAACTTCGGTTGACGTGAGCGTCAACGGAAGGCTACGGTGCGCGGGCCGAAACCGAGGGTCCCCGCTATGCAATCCGAACGCACCTACACGATTTCTCAATTGGCCCGCGAGTTCGAAGTCACGCCGCGCGCGCTGCGTTTTTATGAAGACAAGGGGCTGCTCTCGCCGCGCCGCGACGGCATGAACCGGGTCTATTCCCACCGCGACCGGGCGCGGCTGCAACTCATCCTGCGCGGCAAGCGTGTCGGACTTTCGCTGATCGAGATCAAAGAGATCCTCGACCTTTACAAGGTCGACCAGCGCGCGCAGGCGCAGGCGGCGCTGAAGAAATACAAACAGCGCATCATCGCGCTTGAAGCGCAGCGTGAAGATATCGATGCCGCGATCGATACGCTGACGGAGTCCATCGCGCGCCTTGAGGAGTTCCTGGCCAAGCCAGCGCCGCCGGCGGCGATCGCCAACGCGCGCGCGTTCGAAGCGGAAGCCAAGAAGCGTCTCGAAGACGCGCATTGAGCCAATGGCGAATTGCGAATAGCGAATAGGGAAGGAGCGCGGCTCCGCCGTTTGCCATCCGCTATTCGCCGATCCGGAGGATCGAATGCCGTCGTACACAGCGCCGCTGCGCGAATATCGCTTCCTTCTCAAAGATGTGCTCGACATCGAGCGCTATTCCAATCTGCCGTCATTCTCCGATGCGCCGGTGGATCTGATCGATCAGGTGCTGGAGGAGGGGGCAAAATTCTGCGAAGGCGTGCTGGCGCCTTTGAACAAGGTGGGCGACGAGCATGGCTGCAAACGCCATGACGACGGCTCGGTCGAAACGCCGCCGGGATTCAAGGAGGCGTACAAGCAGTACGTCAAAGCTGGGTGGCCGGCGCTGTCGAGCGATCCGGCCTTCGGCGGCCAGGGACTGCCGCACATTATAGCGCTTGCATGGAACGAGATGGTGGCGTCCGCCAACATGGCGTTCGGCATGTATCCGGGCCTCTCGCATGGCGCGTACGAAGCCATTCATCGCCACGGCAGCGACGAGCAGAAGCAAACTTATCTGCCAAAACTGGTCACCGGCGAGTGGACCGGCACC
>CAZHWA010000561.1:0-2074 GCA_964536175.1 uncultured Terricaulis sp.
TCGCGCCCATGCTGAACCTCGCCAAGCAGATTTTCGGCTCCGTCAACGAGCGCAAGGTCCGCGCTCTCAGGCCGCTCGTTCAGCGGATCAACGCGCTGGAGCCCACCTTCGAGGCGCTTAGCGACGAGGCGCTCCGCAATAAGACAAGCGAGTATCGCCAACGCCTGCATCGCACCGGTTCCAATCTTGACGATCTGCTGCCGGAGGCTTTTGCCACGGTGCGCGAGGCGGCCAAGCGCACGCTGGGACAACGGCACTACGATGTCCAGCTAATGGGCGGCATCTTCCTGCACCAGGGCAAGATCGCCGAAATGCGCACCGGCGAAGGCAAGACGCTGGTGGCCACGCTGCCGGTTTACCTCAACGCGCTCGAGAGCCGCGGCGTCCATGTCATCACGGTGAACGACTACCTCGCCAAGCGCGACGCCGAATGGATGGGCCAAATCTACCGCTTTCTGGGCCTTTCGGTCGGCACGATCGTGCATGGCCTTTATGACAACGAGCGCCGCCAAGCATACGCAGCCGACGTCACCTACGGCACCAATAACGAATTCGGCTTCGCCTATCTTCGCGACAACATGAAGTACTCGCTGGGCGAGATGGTCCAGCGTGGGCACAGGTTCTCCATTGTCGACGAAGTAGACTCCATCCTGATCGACGAGGCGCGCACGCCCCTGATCATCTCAGGTCCCACAGAGGACCGCAGCGAGTTCTATAAATCGATCGACGCGCTGATCCCGCTGCTGCGGTCAGAGCATTATGAGCACGACGAGAAGCAGCGCTCCGTTACCTACACCGAAGCAGGATCGGAGCGCATCGAGGAGATGCTGGTCGAGCGCGGCTTGCTGCAGGGCTCGCTCTACGAGCCCGCCAACATCTCGTTGGTGCACCACGCCAATCAGGCGCTGCGTGCGCATAAACTGTTCCAGCGCGACAAGGACTACATCGTCAAGGATGGCGAAGTCGTGCTGGTGGACGAGTTCACCGGCCGCATGATGCACGGCCGTCGCCTGAGCGAAGGCCTGCACCAGGCGATCGAAGCCAAGGAAGGCGTGCAGATCCAGCCCGAAAACCAGACGCTCGCGTCAATTACGTTCCAGAACTATTTCCGTCTCTACGACAAACTCGCCGGCATGACGGGAACGGCTGCAACCGAGGCGGCGGAATTCGCCGACATCTACAAGCTCGATGTGGTGGAAATCCCGACCAACCGTCCAGTCAAGCGTCTCGACATCGACGATGAGGTGTATCGGACCGCCAAGGAGAAGTATCAGTCCATCATCGCCGATATTGAAGAAACGCACCGCAAGCAACAGCCTGTCCTCGTCGGCACGGTTTCTATCGAGAAGTCGGAATATCTTTCGGGTCTGTTGAAACAGCGCGGCATCCCGCATCAGGTGCTGAATGCGCGCTACCACGAGCAGGAGGCGCAGATCGTCGCGCAAGCGGGCGTGCCGGGCGCAGTGACTATCGCCACCAACATGGCCGGCCGCGGAACTGACATCCAGCTTGGCGGCAACGTCGAGATGCGGCTTAAGTCGGCCCTGAAAGGCGATGAAACGCCCGACCAGATCGCCGCGCTCAAGCGGCAGATCCAGGACGACGTCGAAGCGAAGAAGAAGATCGCTCTCGACGCCGGCGGTCTCTACGTGCTGGGCACGGAGCGCCACGAGAGCCGGCGCATCGACAATCAGCTGCGCGGGCGCACGGGCCGCCAAGGCGACCCTGGCAAGTCAAAGTTCTATATCTGCCTCGAGGACGACCTGCTGCGCATCTTCGCCGCCGACCGTCTCGACGCCATTATGCGCGGCCTTGGCATCAAGGAAGGCGAGGCGATCGTCCATCCATGGATGAACAAGGCGCTGGAAACCAGCCAGCGCCGGGTGGAGCAGCGCAACTTCGAAATCCGCAAGAATCTGCTGAAGTACGACGACGTGATCAACGATCAGCGCAAGGCCATTTTCGAGCAGCGCATCGAATTCATGCGCACCGCCGACGTCTCGCCGATCATCCGCGACATGCGCCACGACGTAGTCGAGAAGCTAGTCTGGCGCCACATGCCGGAGAAAGCGTA
>CAZHWA010000562.1:0-2064 GCA_964536175.1 uncultured Terricaulis sp.
GCCCGGCACGCGGATGCGCGCGTCGTAGGTCTGGCGGATGCCGGGGCTATCCTGGGTCGGAATCCAGGTGCGGTTGTGGATCGCCTGTCCCTGGCTGAACAGAAAGCGCTTGCCGCTCGATGTTTGCGCCGGCGACAGCCATTGCAGCGCGCTGGCGTTGGGCGCCGACTCGTAGTCGATCTCGATCTGGCGGGCGCCATTGAGCTGGATCGTCAGGGGCGAACCGAGCCGCTCGTCGGCGCTGCCCAATACATATTCCGTCTCGCGCCCGCTGGTGCGTACGGCATGGATGACCAGCCCCTTGCTGTCGAGGACGATTTCGCGCGCGTCCGCCCGCGCGGCGATGTCGAGCGTCGCCTTGCCGTGAAAGACGTTGCGCTCGAAGTCGGCGGTGAGATCGAGCGAAACGTGGCGTACGCGCGCTTCGTCCGGCCGGGCAAACGAGCTTGTATCGTGCGGCAGCGGCGCCATCGGATCCTGGCGCGAGGCAAAGCCGGCGGTGGCGCAGGCGGAAAGGAGCGGGCCGGCGAGAGCCGAGCCTAAGAGCGTGCGGCGAAGCATGGATGTTCCCTTGTCTGTGGGCCGCAGAAAACGCAGCCGGCCCCGCCAAGGCAAGCGTCGAAACGTCGCGCGCCTAAATCTTGCGCGGTCTCAGCACGCCGGAGAACGTCAGTGCGGCGAGTACGGTAAGAATGGCCCCCAGGATGGCGTAGAGCGCGTGAGCCCAGCGCCATACGGCGACGCCTTCGAAAATCCGCCAATCGCTATAGGGCGAGACCTCCATGCCCGCGGACAGCTCGGCGCGGGCCGTGCGTCCGGGCGCGCAACGGCTCTCTTGGCCGAGATCGATCACCGGCAGCGCGACGTCGATCGCGTAGAGCGCAGGTTCGACGGCGCCGGCGCACTGACGCCCGTCGGGCGTCACCAGGGCGCCCTGCGCGTTCATGGCGAACACGCCGGCGATGCCGATGGCAATGAACAACACGAGCGCACGCGCCATGCGGATCGGCGCCAAGCCATATCCGGCGATCAGTCCGAACAGCGATGAGAACAGCCACGAGATCGGCCCGCTCGATGCCGATCGGGTGTGGAGATCCTTTTGTGCGAGCAGGATGCGCCGCGCCTGTTCACGCCGGCCAGCGCGCGCGTAGAGTTGCGCCACGTGCACATAGGGCTGTGGCGAGATCGTTCCTGTACGCTTCAGCCAGGCCAGCCGATGGCGCCAACGCTCATCGACGCTGGCTATGCGCTGATAATGGAAGTCCTCAAGGTCGAGTCGCGCGGCTTGCACGCCCCAGCCAGTGTTAAGATCGTCGTCGAGTGCGGCGCAGCGCGCGCCGGCGAGGTCGATCCTCGCCTCTTGGTGTGTCACTAGCCCGCGCGCGCGCAGCGGGCCGGCGACCTCAGCGTCGGCTACGGAGAAGACGCCGCCCTTGGTCCCGTCCGGGCCTGGCCCGCGCAGCTCGAGATTGACCCAAGCAAGCGCGCCGGCGATCGAAGCGCGCTCGTAACTGGCCCCACCCTCGATTACGGTTTTTTGTCCGTGCGGGGCAAAGCCGCCTTCATCGATCTTCAGCGTAAGGTCGCCCCCGACACGGATATTTGGCGCGCGAATGGCCCAGCCGCCGCCATTGATGAAGCGTCCGCCGCCGAACATCAGCGCGCCAGCGATACGCGCATCGGCCAGGACGACATCGCCCTTGATGTTGGCGCCCTGCAAGAGGGCGGCGCCGCCAACGGCGAGTGAAACCGCATCGAGTGCAACTTCGTATTTGTCCGCACGCGGCGTCAGCGGGTTGGCGATCTCTATGCCTTTCAGGTCGACGTCGCGGGCGATCTCGGCGCTGCGCAGGCTGACTTGGCCATGAATCTTTGCGGCCCCGGCGAACGTTCCGTCAACATGCGCATGAGCGAACAGGAGCGCCTCGCCAAACTCATTGCGGATGACCGCTCGCGCCAAGTCAACATCTCCGCCGGCCCGTGCGCTTGTGAAATCAACGAGGCCTTCGGCCTTCAGGTCTGCAAGCTCGATGTCGCCGCCGATGCGTGCGCTACGGGCGATGA
>CAZHWA010000563.1:0-2059 GCA_964536175.1 uncultured Terricaulis sp.
AGAAAGAGAGCGCCCGAGATCACGCCGTGGCTGAGCATCTGAAAGATCGCTCCCTGGATGCCCTGCACCGTGCCGGAGAACATGCCCAAGGTCACAAAGCCCATGTGCGCCACAGACGAATAGGCAATCAGCTTTTTCATATCGAGCTGACGAAACGCGACCAGCGAAGCCCAGACGATGGCGATCACTGAAAGCGCAAACACGAGCGGCGTGAAGAAATGCGACGCCTCAGGGAACATCGGCAGCGAGAAGCGCAGGAAGCCGTAGCCGCCCATCTTCAGAAGAATCGCCGCCAGCACGACCGAAGCCGCGGTCGGCGCCTCGACGTGCGCGTCCGGCAGCCAGGTGTGCACCGGCCACATCGGCAGCTTCACCGCAAACGACGCGAAGAATGCGAGCCAGAGGAAGAGCTGCAGGCCATAGCCGAAGCCTGTCGTCTGCGCATAGGCGGTGAGTTCTTCAATGCTGGCGGTTCCGGCGATGGCGATCATGGCGACGATCGCCACCAGCATCAGCAACGAGCCCAATAGCGTATAGAGGAAGAACTTGAACGCGGCGTAGACCCGCCGCTCGCCGCCCCATACGCCGATGAGGATAAACATCGGGATGAGGCCGCCTTCGAAGAAGACGTAGAAAACGATAATGTCCTGCGCGCAGAAAACGCCGATCATCAGCGTCTCCAACAGCAGGAACAGCACCATGTAGCTCGAGACCTGCTTCTCGATCGACCAGCTTGCCAGGATGCAGAGCGGCGTCAGAAACGTCGTCAGCAAGACGAGCGACATCGACAGCGAATCCACGCCCATCCGATAGGCGGCGCCGAACGCCCACGGCGTGTATTCGACGAACTGGTATGCCGGGTTAGTGAAATCGAACGCGGCCAGCGCCACCAGCGAAACCACGAATGTGGCGATGGTGACGATCAGCGACAGCAAGCGAACGCCGTTGTCGTAGCCTACATCGACGCCACGCAGCGACATGCGCGAGAGCAGGATCAGCGCCGCACCGGCCGCGGGCAGGAACGTGATGATCGAAAGGATCGGCCAACCGGCGAACATCTCGTTCATCCGCGGCCTCCCATGCCGGCGTAGATCGCGTAGGCGCCGAAAGCGACCGCAGCGATCAGCATGATGAAGCTGTAATGATAGACGAACCCGCTCTGCACCCGCCGTAGAACGCCTGAGAAGAATCGCGATGTCGAGGCCATGCCGTCCGGCCCGAGTCCATCGATCAGGCGCCGATCGCCAACCTTCCAGAACAGGTCGCCCAACGCGCGCGCGCCTTTGACGAAGAAGAAGTCGTAGATCTCGTCGAAATACCACTTGTTGTAGAGGAACGCCCAGACCGGTCCGCGGGCCATGGCTTTGGCCGCGCCCGGCCGCCATAGATAGAAGATCACGGCCACGAAGAAGCCAATGACGGTCACCACGACGGGCGCCCACAGCACCCAGGTTGGCGGATGATGTACTGCCCCTGCTTCGTGTACAGCGCCGCCGATAGCCGCCGGCGCGTCCCCGTGCGTGGGCGCTGCCGTGCCATGCTCGGCGCCTTGCGCGGCGTGCGACGTCTCGGCCATGGCGATGGCGCCGCGCCAGAACTCCGCCGATCGATCGCCGATAAAATAGGGCGCAAACAGTACGCCCGCGAAGATGGCGCCGATGGCTAGGATCAGCAGCGGTCCCGTCATCACCGGTGGGGATTCATGCGCCGGCGCTGCGCCTGATCCATGATGCGCCGCCCCGGCAGGCGAATGCGCCTCGACGCCCGCCGCCGGCGCAACGGCTTCCGCGTGGCCTTCTTGGCCGTGTGCATGGGCGTGCTCAGCGTGGTGTTCACCCCGGTAACGGCCTTCGAACGTCATGAACATCAGCCGCCAGGAATAGAAGCTGGTCAGCAGCGCGGCGGCGACGCCGCACCAGAACGCGTATTGCGCGCCGATGCGCCCGACTTCGCCGGCCGCCCAGGCGCTTTCGATTGCCGCGTCTTTCGAGAAAAAGCCGGCAAGGCCGATCTGCGTGCCCGGAATGCCGAT
The DNA here is from genome assembly GCA_964536175.1 of uncultured Terricaulis sp. Classification (GTDB taxonomy): domain Bacteria; phylum Pseudomonadota; class Alphaproteobacteria; order Caulobacterales; family Aquidulcibacteraceae; genus Vitreimonas. The sequence continues at coordinate 2,033 of CAZHWA010000563.1, forward strand.
CCCGATTAGCGCCAGCGTGCCGATGAG
>CAZHWA010000564.1:0-2052 GCA_964536175.1 uncultured Terricaulis sp.
GCTGTTCGGCGAAATGCGCATCCCGCTGATCGAAGGCGGGGCGTTCGCTGAGCTGATGTCCCTCGAGTTGGCGTATCGCTACTCCGACTACGGCACGGGCATCACCACCGACACGTACAAGGTCGGCGCCGACTGGGCCCCCACTCAGGACATTCGCTTCCGCGCCAGCTTCCAGCAGGCGATCCGGGCAGCGAACGTCATCGAGCTGTTCACGGCCCAGGGCTTCAACCTGTTCGACATGCCGGACGATCCGTGCGGCGCCGACACGGGTGGCGACGGCGTCGCGCCGGCGGCAATCTGCGTCGGTGGCGCGCCGTATCAAGTGACCGCCGGTCAGTATGGCTCTCCGGGTCTCACCAGCCCCGCCGGTCAGTACAACTTCCTGCAGGGCGGCAACCCGGCCCTCAGCCCGGAAGAAGCCGAAACCTTTACGGTCGGCTTCGTCGCTACGCCGCGGTTCCTGCCGGGTCTCACGGTCTCGGTCGACTACTTCAACATTGAAGTGGAAAACCTGGTCGGCATTCTGCCGCCGACCCTGATCGTGGACGACTGCTACAACAACGGGAACCTAACGTCGTGCAACCTGATCATGCGTAACCCAGGCACCGGCCAGCTTTGGATCGGCGCCGGCAACGTGCAGGCTCTCAACACCAACATCGGCGGTCTCAGCACCAGCGGCTACGACATCAATGCCAACTACAGCATGGATATTGGCGGCCTTGGCGGTCTGAACTTCCAGCTGATCGGCACGCTGCTTGAGGAGCTGATCACCGATCCGGGCGAAGCAAGCGGCGCGGCGCCATTCGATTGCGTCGGCTTCTTCAGCGTGGAATGCGGCACGCCGAACCCCGAGTGGCGTCACCGCTTCCGCGTCTCCTGGGAAACCCCATGGGACATGGAATTCAGCGGCACGTGGCGTTACTACGGCGAAGTGGAGCGCTTCGGCGCACCGGCCGGCCTGCTCGACAGCTCCTGGGACGAAGAGCACTACCTCGACCTCGCGGGCAACTGGCAGGTGTACGACAACACCAACATCCGCTTCGGTGTGAACAACGTGCTGGACAACGATCCGCCGCTCTCGGCGAACGTCGGTACGACGGGCAACGGCAACACGTACCCGCAAACCTACGACGCGCTGGGTCGCTGGATCTTCGTCGGCGCCACCGTCGACTTCTAAGACTGCACCGCTTCGATGCGGGAACGGCGGGCCTTCGGGCCCGCCGTTTTCTTTTGTGCGCGGCCCTCAGCGGTGCGCCAATGCGGTGCGCACGCGCTCAAGTGCGGGATGGGCGATCGCCTCCACCGCCGCGCGCAGCGCGGGCGATGCGTCCGCCCGCTTGCGCGCCGCATCGGGCGCAAACGGGGCCGGCCGCGCCAGCGGCGCCTTGGCGTAACCGCTGAGGCTTTCGCGCATGCGCTGTTCGTCCGCCGCATTCGGCTGCACGCCGAAGTGCGGCAGTAGCGTCTCGAACAGCGCCTGGTTGAGCGCGGCATACTCGATCAGGCGCCCGCGCCCCGGATCGAGCCGCAACACCGACTCGCAGAAGGCGGCGTAGACGCGGGCAAAATACTGCTCCTGCGCGATGGCCCGCGGCTCGGCGCCGATGATCGCGGCGATGTGCCGGGCCGCCTCGGTTTCCCCGGCGATCCAGGGCGGGGGATCGCGCAGGATGGCTTCGCCGACTTCCAACGGATCGCGCACGCAGAACACCCAGGGCGATGCCGGAAACGCCTCAGCGATGACGTCGCAGAACAGCGTGGCCCAGCTGCTGAGCTTCAACACGTAGGGCCCGCCCGCGTGCGCCGCGAACGCGCCGCCCAAAGCTCGCAGCCCGGCAATCACCTGTGCGCGCGAGCCGCGCGGGGGCGACAGCAGCTCGTTCACCGGCAGCGGTTCGGAATAGACCGCAAGCCCGCCGATCTGTTTGAGCGCCTGCGAGAGCGCGGTCGAGCCGCAGCGCCCGACATGGAAGACAATGCCGGCTGGCGCCGCACCAGCCCCGGCCGCGGAGAGATCGAGACGGATTATGCGTTCGCCGGCGTCAACGCGCG
>CAZHWA010000565.1:0-2052 GCA_964536175.1 uncultured Terricaulis sp.
TCGCGCCCCTCGAGGACGTCGCGCTCGGCGGTCACAGCAATCAGTCCGTTGGACGTGAACTTCACCGCATTAGAGACGAGCGCCGCTAAGGACACCGCGAGCTTGCCGCCATCAGTGTAGGCGCGCTCGGCGTCTGCGCTGACACGAATGGAGATGCGGTTGCCGGTTTCGCGCGCTTCGTCCTGCACCGTGGCGATGGCCTCTTCGAGCAGTTTGCGCACATCGACCTCGCGCGCGGCCAGCCCCTCCTGGCCGGCGTCGATACTCGACATGTTCAGAATCTGGTCGATCAGCCCGAGCAGATGGCGCGCTGAGGCAGTGATGCGCGTCGCGTCGTCGGCCAGCTCGGTCCGGCCCTCGGCGGCGAGGTCCTCATTGATCAGTTCGGCATAGCCGATGACGGCGTTGAGCGGCGTGCGCAGCTCGTGCGTCATTACGGCGAGAAACTCCGACTTGGCGCGGTTCGCTTCTTCGGCCTCGGCGCGCTTCAGTTCCGCTTCCAGCTGGCGCTCTTTGGCGGCTTGGTTCGCCGCCTTCCAGCCATTGACCATCTGCACGTTGCTGAGCGCTGCGCGGGTGATGTAGGCCATGAAACCGGCCACGCCGCAGCCCACGCCGAGTGCGCCGTGGAGGGCGCTCGCCGGCCCCTCATGGAAGGCGATGAACGGCATCGCCAACAGCGCCAGCGTCGCCGGCGCCGCGCATAGCATCATGAATCGCGGCGCCTGGAACGTGAACAGCATGACGCTGACCAGCGAGCTGGCCGCCATCAGCACGCCCAGCACCCGGCCCGGCCCGCCGCCGAACGCGGCCAACACGACCGGCATCGCCGCAAAGATAATGATGGAGAACACGCTGCCCCACACGAACAGCACCCCGGCCGTCGCTCGGCCTTTCTCGCCGCGCGCGATGAGATAGGAGTTGCCGAGCATGTGGTCGAAGACCATCACCATGCCGAGCGCGAGGTACCAGCCGAAACCTGCCGCTGCGGACGCAAGCACCAGCGAGGCCCCGGTCGCGAACACCGCGCCAAGCAGGAATCGCCAGCGCAACGAACCCACGCGACTCCGCGCCGCCGAAAGCATGGTCGGATCGTTGAACTTCAGCACGCAGCAAACCCCCGCACGCTAGGCTAAGCCAGCCTGCTTGCGTTTCGATTAACCGATCGTTTGTAAAAGCCGCTACGGCGCTTAAATCCGCTTAAGGACTCGCCATGACAACGGGCGCAACGTGAGCGACTTCGATTCCGTAGTTGTTGGCGCCGGCGCGGTGGGCCTTGCCTGCGCGTACGCGTTGGCCGCGCGCGGGCAGAGCGTCCTCGTGCTGGAGCGTGCAACGCGAATCGGCGCCGGCGTTTCGTCGCGCAACTCAGAGGTCATCCACGCCGGCCTGCATTATCCAACCGGGTCGCTGAAGGCCCGGCTCTGCGTTTCAGGACGGCGCGCCCTATATCCATTCCTGCGGGCCCACAGCGTTGCGCACGACAGGTGCGGCAAGCTGATCGTCGCCACCAACGCCAGTGAGATCCCAGTACTCGAGCGCCTCAAACGGCAGGCAGAGATCAATGGCGTGGAAGGCGTCAAAATGCTCACGGCGGAGCAAGCGCGCGTGCTGGAACCGGAGCTGAGCTGTGCGGCGGCGCTTGAGTCGATTGAGAGCGGCGTGCTCGATGCGCACGGTTACATGCTCGCCCTGCAGGGTGAGCTTGAAGCGCACGGCGGCGTTGTCGCGCTCAACGCGCCCTTCCTTGGCGCTCGTTGCAGCGGCGCAAGCTTTGAGCTTTCCGTTGGCGGCGAGACGCCGACAAGCATCGGCGCCGGCCGTCTGGTGATTTCGGCCGGCCTTGGCGCGCAGGACTGTGCGCGCCAGGTCGAGGGGTTTCCGCCGGAGCGCATCCCGCCACTGCACCTCGGAAAGGGCAATTACTTTGCACTCCATGGCGTCAAAGCGCCGTTCCGCCGGCTGATCTATCCCCCGCCCATTCCCGGCGCCTTGGGCACGCACTATCGGCGCGACCTCGGCGGCGTCGCCCGGTTCGGTCCCGATCTGCAA
>CAZHWA010000566.1:0-2047 GCA_964536175.1 uncultured Terricaulis sp.
TGCGACGCTTCGAACAGCGTGGGCGTGACGAAACGCGCCTCCATGCCGGCGTAAAGATGTTTGCATTCTTCCTCGGTCGGCGACGCCGGAGTGAGCGCCGTCTCCAGCACCGCGCGGATCAGGCTTTCTTCGTCGGTCTCGAAACGGCCGTCACTCACCTCCTCCGGCGCCGGCGCCAGGCCGCGACGGCGCGCTTCGCCTAACAGCAACTCGCGCACGACAAGCGCGCGCGCCGCTTCGCGCCAAGCCTCGGCCGGATCGGGCGTTGGGTGGTTCTGCGTTTCCTGTGCGATGCGTTCCGGCTCGATCTCGACGCCGTCCACGAGGACGGGCGGAAACTCCGGGCCAGACTTGCTGTGTCCACAGCCGGTGTGCGCCGCCGGCGCAGGCGCAGGCCTCGGCGTTTCGCTGGCCGGCGAATGGGTGACGTCGAAGCGTGGCTTCACTGGCCGCTCTCCGATTGCGCGCGATCGGCTGCAGGACCTGCATAGCCGGTGGGCGCCGTGACCGGACCATGAGTCAGCGAGGTTGGCTCGGGGGCGCGCATGCTCGCCTTAGTGCGCACGATCTGGTAGCCGGGACGGAACAGGTAAAAGAGCGGAATGCTCCAGATGTGAACCAGCCGGGTGAAGGGCGTGATCAAGAACAACGTCAGGCCCAGCACGATGTGCAGCTTGTAAACGAACGCGGCGTCGACGATCAGCTCCGCCGCCTCCGGATTGAGGCTCAACAGACCTTGGGCCCATCCCATGAACAGCACCATTTCCGAGCCATCGAGATGATCGATGGTCCAGAATGTTGTGGCGATGCCGACCGCCAGCTGGAGCCAGAGCAAAACGAGCACCGCAATATCGGTCCAATGCGACGACCGGCGGATGCGCGAATCGAACAAGCGCCGGTGCAGCAGCATCGAACAGCCGATGAAGGCGGCGACGCCGGCAAGACCGCCGACAATGAGCGCGGCCATCTGTTTGAAACTGTGGCTGATGCCGATGGCGTCGAACACGTTGATCGGGGTGAGAAGCCCGACAAAGTGCCCGCCGACCAGCACCAGCACGCCCATATGGAAGAGGTTCGAGCCGATCAGCATCTGCTTGCGGCGCAGGAACTGGCTCGATTGCGAGCGCCAGGAATATTGCGCCTTATCGAAGCGGAGGATGCTGCCGACGATCAGCACGGTCACGCAAAGATACGGATACCAGCCGAAAAGCAGATAATTGAGCGTGCTGTCCATCGTTCGCTCCGTCAGCGCTTGGAATCGACGCCGTTCGCCGGCCGCGCCCAAGCGCGCAGCTTGGTCATGAGGCCCGTCGCCGCCGGCTGTTCCGGCCCGAATCTCACCGGCACCTCTTCCCAGTCCTGGTCCACCGCTTCGAAATCGTCTGCGCGCGGATCGGGCTTTGCCCGCAATTCATCGAGCATGTCGCGATCGGCGCGCGCGCCGGAGAACTCAATGGCGGCGCGCAGGATCGCCGCGTAGGGCGTCTCGCGTTCGCGCAACCGCTCATGCAAAGCCTCGAGCACATGCACCGGCTCACCCACGGCCTGGCGCGCTTCCTTCAGCGGCAGCATGGATGCGAACTCGAAAAACGCCGGCAGGTAGTCGGGCAACTCGTCCGACACCATCAGCAGGCCCTGCTCGGCGTAGGTGCCCCGCAGATCGATCATGGCCTGCCCGCGCTCGCGGCTTTCGCCGTGCACATGCTCGAACAAGTGCAGCGAGAGCGAGCGAGTGCGATCGAACAGATCGACGTAAGCGCCCTGCAGCTCGAGGATGTCCTCGCTTTCGATCTCCTGCAGCAGCGGCTCCAGCGCGGCGCGCGCCGCCGGCGAGAGCACGCCTTCCCGCGCCATCGCATCGCGCAACTCGCCCACACCGGCCTTCAGCTCCGGGCTCGGATAGGACAGCAGCAGCGAAAGGACTTTGAGGCTGGCGATCACGTCGGGATGTCCATGTAGCGCTTGCGCGGCGTGCGGCCGGGTTGCCCGAACAGATCGGCGCGCGTGGTGCCGTTGGTCGGCTCGCGAAAGGCGAAGCCCGCGGCGC
>CAZHWA010000567.1:0-2047 GCA_964536175.1 uncultured Terricaulis sp.
GCTGGTCATCGGCTCCCGTGCTCATCTCGGAGCGAGGGCCATGCGCGTGGCGGCGATCAACCTGCTGATGGTGTCGGCGCTCTGCGCCATGATTGCGGCGAGCTTGTTGTGGATGACCGATTTCTGGGCGGTGCGGCGCGGCCCCGGGCCAGGCGTACTCACACGCGATACGCTGGGTTTTCTCATCCCCGCGGTCATGTTTTTCGCTCACTGGGTGTTCTGGCGGGCGCGCGCCGACGAGGTGCAGACGCGACTGGTGTTTGGCGCCAGCATGCTGCTGTTCGCCGCGTTCATCACGGTCGAGGCGCTGCGCGCCGACGGCGTGCCCGATTGGCTGCGCGCGTTCGCAGGCGCGGCGTCATTTGCGTTGGCGCTCGGCCTCAACTTCGCCCCGGGCGTCGTCAATGCGGAAAGCGCGCCGCCGGCCCGGGAGTTCGAGAAAAATTTCCATAGAAATCGGCGTCGCCAACAGCGCCGTAAGTTGCGGGAGCAGGCGCGTTAGGTGCTCCGTCTCAGCGTGGGCGTTGAACGCTTCCCATGACGTGAAGCGTGCATGGACGGCAAAGTGCTCCGACGATCCCATCATGCGCGTGACCACGTAAGAGGAGCAATCGGCCTCGCTGTCGAGGACCTCTTCAGCCAATTGGCTCAGCAGTGCGGCGAGTTCCTCGCCGGCCCCTGAATGCGCCTCGGCGCGGACAATCAGGCACACGCCGGATGGCGCGCGCGCTCGCTTGCCGTAGGTTGGGCTGCCCCGCATCGACCCCTACGCCGCAGGCGCGGCGTTCCATTCCCCTTGGACCAGGATGGTAGGGACCAAGGCATGCGGAGCGCAAGGCTCCCGCTCAGCGCAACCTCAGCTGCCCCAGCAGGCGTAGGCGACTTCGCGCATCTTCGCTGGCCCGCCTTCCAGGTAGGTATGGGTCTCGTTGTTGATCGTGACGGAGAGACGGTCGGTGGGCTGCACCGCCGCCAAAATGGGGGGCCTCTGCGGTAGGTTGATCACCACGCGCGCGTTGCGGCCGCGCCCTTCCACGCTCATCGGCACATTGACGCTCATCGCCCCGATCCGCACCGCGGCCGTATTGGCGCGCCGCGCGTGACGGGCAAGTGTATAGTCGGAAATGACAATGTCGCCCTCGGGCGGGCGGCAGGTCAGCGTCGCGGTAATGCGGCCGCGATCGTCCCGCTGCGTGGCGGTGGCGACGCCGTCGACATAGGCGTAATTCCAGCCTTCCTGCTCCTGCGCCGGCGCGAGGCCGGGCGCGGCCAAGGCCACGGCGCACGCGCAGCCAGCCAAAAGCTTCCGCATCCTTCGTTCTCCGTCCAGGCAATCCGTGAGGGGGCTCATAGCATGAGCCTGCGGGCCGTTGCGATGCCTGAACGCGGTTGAAGCTCGGTAATCAACAGCGAACCGGCGCGCGCCCCTGTTCGAGGTCGAGCAACAGCCGCTTCCGCGCCATGCCGCCGCCATAACCGGTCAGGCTGCCGTCAGCGCCAATCACGCGGTGGCATGGAATGATGATTGCGATGGGATTGCGTCCGTTCGCCAAGCCGACAGCGCGCACGGCTTTGGGCGATCCGATCGCGACAGCCTGCTGAGCGTAGGACCGTGTGGCGCCGTAAGGAATCTGAAGCAGCGCCGCCCATACGCTTTGTTGGAACTCAGTGCCTCGCGGGGCCAGCGGTAATTCGAACGCCTGTAACTTGCCTGCGAAGTAGGCATCGAGCTGGTAGCGCGCGGCGTTCAGGACCCAATCGTCGCTAGGCGGCGCCGTTATCGTGGCATGATGGGAGTTATCGAACGCGCAGTGCGTAAGCGCCTGCCCGTTCGAGATCAGTGTCAGCTTGCCAACTGGACTGTCGTGTTGGGCGGAGATCATCGGCGAAATCCTTTCCTGACCATGCGACGCCACAGACGCACCGCCGCATAGGCGCGCCACGGCCGCAGATGTTCGAGCGTCTCGCCTTTGCGTCCAATCGCGTTGATGAGCGCGGCATCCGTGGCGGGGGAAGCATCGGTATCGCCCAGGGCGGGCATCGCCAC
>CAZHWA010000568.1:0-2043 GCA_964536175.1 uncultured Terricaulis sp.
CGCATGGCGAAGAGCACCTTTGAGCCGTCGAAGGACGGCTCGAGATCGCGGATGTCGTAGCGTCCCTGGGTGACGGCGCCCGTGACATTGCGCGCCGCGGCGCTCGGCGAGGCGCGGTCGCGCACCCAGAGATCTGCGCCGATTCTGAACGTGCGCAGCGCGCGCAGATCGGAGGCGACGAGCTGACCCTGGCCGTTCAGCGGCAGCGGCCGCTGAACGTACGCGATCGGGATGTCGAGCACGACGGGATCGGGACCCTGGCCGTCACCGATGCCCCCGCCGCCTCCGCCGCCGCACGCGCCGAGTAGCAACCCTCCCAGCGCCACGCCGGCAGCTCTGCACAACAAGCCCATCACGCCATAGCCCCCGAAGGCTCGCACACCGTTGCCTACGCGCCCATCCGCCCACGCACGACTCTGGACTTTCCGCAGGAGGAGATCGCAGCGGAGCTAACGTAATGCAACGCGATTTGGGGGGACTGTTAAGCCGATCACAGAAGGGGCGCCTGCCCATGCGCCTACACTTCGAACGCGGCGCGGAACGCGTCGCGTGTTGCGGATGGGGCGATATGAATGGCGGGGAAACGAGGAAGCCGCACGCGGCTTTCCTGCAGGCACGTCATGCTGGCGCGCCGGAGCGCGCAGCCCGGCGCATTCGCGACGGCCTGCGCCTGCTGGCGCTCACGGCGCTGATCACGCTCGCGGCCGATGCCGGCGCCGGTGCGCGCGAGCAGGCCAAGCGCATCCACGACCGCATCGCCGGCGTGCCGCCCTCCGCAGCGACGCTCAACGACATGGCGGCCGACATCAGCGCGGGCAACCCGCTCGAAGCGGCGATGACCGCATTGGAAGCGCCCTCCTTCTACAACGTCACGTTGAAGAACTTCGCGGCGCCCTGGACGAACCGTGACCAGTCGGTGTTCGTGCCGCTGAACGACTACACCGCCACCGTGATCGGCATGGTGCGCGACGATGTGGCATTCAACACGCTGCTTTCGGCAAACCTCGTCTACATCGGCGCGGCGGGTCTCGGTCTGCCGCCCTACTCCATGACGAGCAACGCCCATTACCAGGCCATGGAGGACCAGGGCGTCGATCTCCAGGCCAACCTCGTCGCCACCGCGCAGACCGCGGTCACGGACCTGCCGGAAAGCGCCGTCGCGGGGGTGATGACCACGCGCGCCGCCGCGGAAGCCTTCTTCGTCGCAGGGACGAATCGCGCCATGCTGCGTTTCATGGTGCTCAATCATCTCTGCCGCGAGCTGGAGGAGATCAAGGACACCACGCTGCCGGTCGATCGCATCCGGCAGGACGTGTCGCGCTCCCCGGGCGGCGACAGCCGGATCTTCATGAACAACTGCGTCGGCTGCCACAGCGGCATGGATCCGCTCGCTCAGGCGTTCGCCTATTACAACTTCGACGCTGCTGCGGGACGGCTCTTCTACACGCAGGATCAGGTACAGCCGAAGTACCTGATCAATGCGGACAACTTCAAGCCGGGCTACGTCACGCCCGACGACGGCTGGGACAACTACTGGCGGCACGGCCAGAACCGGCTGCTCGGCTGGTCGGGGGCTCTGCCCGGCTCGGGCCGCGGTGCGCGCTCGCTCGGCGTCGAGCTCGGCGCGAGCGAGGCCTTCGCGCAGTGCCAGGTGCAGAAGGTGTTTCGCAACGTTTGTCTGCGCGATCCGGTGAACACGGCCGACCGCTCGCAGATCGACGCGATGGTCACGTCCTTCAAGGGGAACGGCTACCGGCTGAAGCGCGTCTTCGCCGAAGCGGCCGTGTACTGCAGGGGGGACTGAGCGCATGGATCAGGCAACGTGCCGGCAGCGACACGCCGCGGGCGCGGCTCCGGCCCCGAGGCGGCCGCAACTGGCGTCGCTCGTGCGCGGCGGCGTGATCGCGCTCGCCGGCGCCCTCGGTCTCGGCGGGTGCGGCGGCGGCGCCGACGTCACGCAGAATCCGAATCTGGGCAGTTCCGGTCCCGCCACGTACAACGGGCCGACGCCGCGCACCGCCGACATCCAGACGTTCATGACGA
>CAZHWA010000569.1:0-2039 GCA_964536175.1 uncultured Terricaulis sp.
TCCTCGCGGGTCCATTCGGTGTCTTCAGGCGGCACGTCGTGGGCGATGCGGAGCACGTATTCAGCTTCTACCGCCGCGAAGCCGCCTTCGAATACGGGGAAGGCGATCTCGTCGCCGCCGGCGCGCCAGACGAGGCGCCCGAAAATCGGTCCGGCCAGGCGGTCGGCGCCGAGCTGCTCGGCCTGGTGGGACGCCGCCCGGCCAATCTTCCAGCCCGCCACCGCATCCGGCCAGAGCGCAATAGCCTCATCCTGGACGCGGTAGCCTGCGCGGAGGCTGTCCGGCGGCTGGCCGGGGAATTCCGCCAGCGCCCGGGCTTCCTGGCGCGCGGCCACGAATTTCCCGGCAATTTCACGCGCTGAACTCACGGGTCCTCCAAGCCTGGTTGCTCCGGGCCGAGCTCATGGCTTATCCGACACCGGTGTCATAAGCAATCAGCGACACGCATTGGGGGCGGCAGACTAGGGGGCCCAGAGCACGGCAGGCCTTGGCATGGCGCGATCGAACAAGGCCGTCACCGGCGCCCAGTCGCCCGACAAGGCGCCTTCCAGCCGGCGGCGCTTGTCCGCGCCGGTGAGGAGGAGGAGGAGGCGGCGCGCCCGGCAAACGGCGCTGCGCGTCAGCGTCAGCCGCTCCGAGCTACCGTCAGCCTGCGCGGCGTGGAGGGAGATGACGGTGCGTGGATTGTTGAGATCGAGCGTGCGGTCAAGGGCGTCGGCCCCGGCAAACCAGGACGCGGTGTGGCCGTCCGCGCCCATGCCCATCACAGCGATGTCGAAGGCCAGTGGCGCATAAAGCGCATTGGCGATGTCGGCGGCCTCCGCGGCGCTGGATGCGGCGGCGTACATGGGCCGCAGCTGCGCGCCCGCGCCCAGCGCCGCGGCCAGCGCAGTCTCGATCATGGCTTGGTTGGACGCGGAGTGTGACGGTGGGACAAAGCGTTCATCCACCAAAGCCAACGCGATCTTCGGCCAATCCAAGGGCAGCTTCGCCAAGGCGCGATAGGCGGGTTCTGGCGTGCTGCCGCCGGAGAGCGCCGCACACCCTTCGCCGCGCCTGGCGATCGCGTCAGCGAGGGCGTCTGCGATCTGCTGTGCAGCCGCCTGCATGAGTCCATCCCGAGTCGCGTACTCAGTAACGGCGAGCGCCATCAGCTTTCAGAGAGCAAGTCGCGCAGCGTTTCTGCGGCTGCTGCTCCGTGTTCGGGGTGGGCCAGCGCATAGGCCGCGGTCGCGCGCAGATAACCTATCTTGTCGCCGCAATCGTAGGTCGTGCCTTCGTATTCCAGCGCGTGGAAGGGCTGGGTCTGCATCAGCCGCGCCATTGCGTCGGTGAGCTGGATTTCGTTGCCGGCGCCGGGTTGTTGCGATTCCAGCAGCTCGAAGATTTCGGGTTGCAGAATGTAGCGGCCGCTGATGAAGAGGTTCGACGGCGCTTCTTCGCGCTTGGGCTTTTCAACCATGCCTTTCATCTTGATGAGCCGCCCATCGCGGCCGTCGGGCGTTATGACGCCATAGCGCTCGGGCGTGTCGGTCGGTTCGACGGCGATGATATTGCCGCCGACCTTGGCGTAGGCGGCGGCCATCTGGGCAAGGCACGAAGGCGCCGCCATCATCAGCATATCGGGCAGCATCACCGCGAACGGCTCCTCGCCGACGATGTCGCGGGCGCACCAGACGGCGTGGCCCAGGCCCAGCGCCGCTTGTTGACGCACAAAACTCATGGCGCCCGGCGGTCGGATGGGCGCCTCGATTTCCCGAAGCTCGGCCGTTTTGCCTTTCTCTTTCAGGGTTAATTCGAGTTCATAGGCGCGATCGAAATAGTCCTCGATCGCGCCCTTGTTGCGGCCCGTGACGAAGACGATGTGATCGATGCCAGCGGCCAGAGCTTCGTCGACCACATATTGAAGCGCCGGCTTATCGAACACCGGCAGCATCTCTTTGGGAAGCGCTATAGTCGCAGGCAGTACGCGCGTACCGAAGCCGGCCACCGAAAGCACCGCTTTCCGTTGCGTTCGAGTGGATCGGAAAACTCTAGTC
>CAZHWA010000570.1:0-2030 GCA_964536175.1 uncultured Terricaulis sp.
TGGATGACGCGCGCCGAGGCTGCGTCCCAGGCGTTGGGCAGGATTAGGAAGTCCCGGTGCAGCGCGTGAAAGGCGGCGGCGTCGTTTGGGCGTGCGGGCATATGGGCGCTCTCCTGATGCCGGCAATCTAAGCTGCGATTGCCGTCCTCGCACGCCGGAATCGGACTTCCGCTCTCCGTGACGCTTCGGTAAGGCTGGGACTGGGGATCATGGACCAGCCACCAGGCACCTACCGGGAAATCACGCCCGGCGCGCGCGTTGCGCCGCCAGAGGCGTGGGTCGATGTCGCGCCCTACCAAATTCCCCAGACGGCCAATCCGCACTTCATCGCCAACGGCGTATGCGTGTTGCTGGACGACTCCCAGATCGATCTCTGTGGGCATGATCGAGCCTGGTACTATCGGCGCGCGGACATGGTGACGGCCAATGCCGGCGCAGAGCGCGCCGCCCAGTTCAGCGTCAGCTTCGATCCCCGCTTCGAACGTATCGACGTGCATTCGATCGCCGTGGTCCGCGGCGGCGACCGGGTCGAGCACGCCGGTACGGCCTTCTACGGAGTGCTGCGTCGCGAGCGTAATATCGAGCGGCTGTTATTCGACGGCCGCCTCACCATTCACCTCACCTTGCCCGACGTGCGGGTCGGCGATGTGGTGGAGACCTCGTATACGCTCTTTGGCATGCGCAAATCCCTGAACGGCCGGCACTCGGCGTTCATTCCATGCGAGTGGGGCGTCGGCATTGTTGAAACGCGGCTGAGGCAGCGCGCTCCGCGGACTCGGGTTGTTGCTGAACGGCCGTTCGGCGACGCGCCTGCCGCCGCGGTCACGGAAGGCGATGGCGTCATCGATCGGCGCTGGCGCACCTATGAGCAGCCGGGTGTGCGCTTCGAGCAGCTGGCGCCACCCTGGATATTTCAGGGTGCGGTAATTCAATTTTCGGAATGGCGCGATTGGGCTGAAGTCGCCGAGACCTTCGCGCCGCTCTACGAAGACACTGGCGCCCTGTCGCGCGAAGTCGAGGCCGAGATCGCCCGGATAGCGGAGAGCGAGCTCACGCCCGCAGACCGCGCCGCCGCAGTGTTGCGATTTGTGCAGGGCAGCGTTCGCTATCTTGCCATCTCAATGGGCGAAGGCGGCTACACACCCCGCCCGCTCGCCGACATTTGCGAGACGCGCTACGGGGACTGCAAAGACAAATCAAAGCTCTATATCGCGATGGCGCGGCGGTTGGGATTGGAGGCCTGCCCGGCGTTGGTGAATGTCCGTGACGGGCCGGCGCTCGATGGATGGCTGCCGACCGGTCAGGCGTTCGACCATTGCATTGTCCGCGTGCGCGTTGACGGAAAGTCGCACTGGCTCGATCCCACCCAGGAGGCGCAGGTCTCTCCCCTCGGTCAGATGGCTGAATGCCGCTTCGGCTGGGCGCTGCCGCTGGCGCCCGGCGTCGATCGGTTGGAGGCGATGGGCGATGAGCCATACGTCCACTCGCTGGAGGCGTTCGAGCATGTCCTGCTCGGCAAGGCGCCCAGCACGCCGGTAAGATACGAATGGCGGGTGACGATGCGCGGCTGGCGCGCCGAGCAGATGCGCGCGCGACTTGGGCGCGAAGGCGAAGTCGGCTTGTTCAAGCTCTACACGGAAGACATCCAGCGCTCGTTTCCAAAGGCTACTCCACTTCAGCAAGTCGTCGTACACGACGATCACCAGCTGAACGAACTGACAACGCTGGAGCAGTTCGATATCCCCGACGCATGGTTCAGGCGCGACGCACTCTACGCTTTCACCACTCTCGATCTGTTCATGCGCTCTATGCTGGCGAAGCTGGACGCCGGCGAACGCAAGCTGCCGGTCGATCTCGGCCATGTCGGCAAGATGACGCGAACTGTCGTCATCGAAACCGCCGTCCGGCTCCGACACAAACCGACCGGACTCGTCGCCGAAGCGGCCGACAGTCGCAGCTCCCTCGACAACCTGCACGACGCACTCCGGCGACTGCGGATCCTTCTCGCCGTCGAGATCCGATCTGCTGCG
>CAZHWA010000571.1:0-1567 GCA_964536175.1 uncultured Terricaulis sp.
GCTTCGCCCGGGCAGCCGTTCGGCGATGCGGTGCGCACGTTCAACGTCGCAGGCGGATCGCCGCTGCTCGCACATACGGGCGCGCTCAACATCGACATCGTCGTGGCGACGCCCGGGGGAAACAAAACCGTCAGCGTCTCCGTGAGCGCCGCCGAACGCGCGGCTAATCCCGATCCTTCGCCCGGCCAGTGGAGCGCGGCGTTCCAGGCGCGCTTGGACGAGGCGCTCAATGCGGCTGGCGTCTATGTCAGCGCCGAAGGCGGCGACCTTTCGACATGGTCCGTTGCTGAAAGCTCCGGCCAACGCATCGCTTCGGTGAGCATCAATGGCGCCGCGCTTTCCTTAGAGGGCGCAGCGCCGGCGTTTGGCGTGGGCGGCGCGTTTTCGGCGCAGCGCAGCTTCACGAGCGCGCTCGCTGCGACGGGCCCAGGCGACGACGTTCCTGCGCTGATCGCCGATCAAACCGTTTCGCTCACCTTCGACACGATTTGGGGCCAGCGTACGGTATCGGCGACGCTTCAAGCGGGCGATCCGCGCACACTGGAGAGCGCCGCATTGCGGCTCAACGAAGCGCTGGCGGCGCAAGGGCATGATCTGGGCGTGGTCGCTACGCCGTTGTCGGGCGGCGGCGCCGGCCTGCGCGTCATCAGCGGCGCTTCCGCCAGCGTGCGCGGCGTGACCGACATTAGTCTCGGCGGCGTATCGCACGCCGCGACGCTCGATCCGATCGACTCTGTCAGCTACGTAAACGATCCCGCAGGCGCGCTGCGTGTGGCCGAGCGCGCTTCGCGCGGCGCGGCGGTGACGGAAACGGCGCCCGGCTCGACGATCAGCGCGCCGAGTGCGAACGCTTCGGGGTGGTTTCCCGGACGCGCTTTTGACGTGGCGGTCGGCGGCGGCGCGAAAGTAGCGACGGCTCGGGCGGTGGCGACCGACGCAAACGGCGCGGTCTACGTTCTTGCCGACCTCTCCGGTGACTCCGGCTCCACCGCTGTCAAGGGCGCGCGCGACGTTGCGCTTTTCAAATACGATTCCGCCGGCAAGTTGACCTTCACGCAGATGCTGGGCGCGGCGGAGTCCGCGAGCGGCTTTGCGCTCGCCGTTTCGGCCGACGGGAACGTCGCGGTCGCGGGTTCGGTTGAAGGCGCGCTCTCGAACGCGGACGCGCCAAAGGGCGGCGCGGATTCCTTCGTGACGCTGTTCGACGCAGACGGAGCGGAATTGTGGACGGTCCGCCGGGCGGCGACCGGCGCGGACGAAGCGCGCGCGATCGCCTTCACGTCCGACGGCGGGATCGTCGTCGCGGGCCGGACGGAGTCGGCGTTGCCCGGACAAGCTGCGCTCGGCGGCTCCGACGGCTATGTGCGCGGGTTCTCCGCAGCGGGCGTGCAGTTGTTTACGCGCCAGTTCGGTACGGGCGCCGCCGATACGGCGACAGCGCTGCACGTGCGCGACGACGGCGCGGGCGGGGTCGAGATTTTCACGGGCGGCGTGGAGAACAATCGCGGAATCATCCGCAGCTTCACCTATTCCACCGGGTCCGGATTCACAGCGGGCGCGACGCGCG
>CAZHWA010000571.1:1577-2013 GCA_964536175.1 uncultured Terricaulis sp.
CAGATTACGAACCTGACCGGTGGCAACTCGGTCAACGCCATCGCGTCGGACGGCGCTTCGCTCTATGTCGGCGGCGAAGTCGGCGCCGACCGGCTGACCGTGGGCGGAGCCGCGCGCGGCGCCATCGCGGCGGAAGAAGGATTTGTAGCGCGTCTCGATGCGGACCTTTCCTCTACCGGGCTCGACCGCACCACGTATCTCGGATCGGCGCAGGATGACGCCGTCAACAGCATCGTGCTCCTCAATGGCACAGTGTACGCGGCGGGCGTCACCGGCGGCGTGATCGCGGGATCGGGCGTGTCGGGCGGCGCTTCGAGCTTCCTGACGCGCCTCAGCGACTCCGGCGAAGCGGAATGGACGCGCACGTTCACGTCAGCCGGAGGGACGGTGAGCCTCACGAGCCTCGCCGTCGATCAAAACGGCGCTTCGCCGCTCG
>CAZHWA010000572.1:0-2000 GCA_964536175.1 uncultured Terricaulis sp.
TGCGACCAATTGCACCTCGGACCAGACGATCTGTTGCCGCACGCTGATGTAATAATCGATGTCTGGAACGGGTTTCAGGCGACCGATGATCACGGGCGCAATCGTCTTTTTCATCTTGGCCGCCAATTGCAGCTCCTGCAGCACGTCCGGACTCTCATTTGCTCCGGAAGTCAGCAGCAAGACAAAGATAGCGCAATTCTCGATCGCCGACACAATCTGGCCCGGATAAGGAATGCCGACGCGAACATCGCGCGGAGCAATCCAGCAGCGCCGCCCAAGTGATTCCAACACCGCCACGAGGGAATTGGCGGCCTCGGCCCCGTCACCCGTCGCGTGGCTGATAAAGAGATGCATATGCGCCCAGCCTTATGCAGGCATCACGAGTCACCGCTCCACGCACACCGCGATGCCCATGCCGCCGCCGATGCAGAGCGTGGCGAGGCCGCGCTTCTTGTTTCGGCGCTGAAGCTCATACAGCAGCGTTGTCAGTACGCGCGCGCCGCTGGCGCCGATGGGGTGGCCCAAGGCGATGGCGCCGCCATTGACGTTCACGATGTCCGGGTCCCAGCCCATGTCCTTGTTCACGGCGAGCGCCTGCGCGGCGAAGGCTTCGTTGGCTTCGACCAGATCGAGGTCGGTAACTTTCCAGCCCGCTTTCTCCAGCGCCGCTTTCGAGGCCGGGATGGGCCCCGTGCCCATGATCGCCGGATCGACGCCGCGCGAGGCCCACGAGACGATGCGCGCGAGCGGTTGAAGCCCGCGGCGATCGGCGTCTTCGGCCGTCATCAGCACGAGCGCCGCTGCGCCATCATTGATGCCGGAGGCGTTGCCGGCGGTGACGGTCCCGTCCTTCTTGAAGGCCGCGCGCAAGCCCTGTGCGGCCTCGAGCGTGGCGCCGGCGCGGATGTATTCGTCGTTTTCCACGACGATGTCGCCTTTGCGGCCCTTCACCGTGACGGCTGCGATCGCGTCTTTGAAGCGGCCTTCCTTCTGCGCCTTCTCGGCCTTGTTCTGCGAGAGCGTGGCGAACTTGTCCTGCTCTTCGCGCGTGACCTGCCAACGCTCGGCGACGTTCTCGGCGGTGATGCCCATGTGGCAGCTATAGAAGCAGTCGGTCAGGCCGTCCTTCAGCATCGTGTCGTTGACTTCGAGCGGGCCCATCTTCACGCCGTTGCGCAAATGTGCGACGTGCGGCGCAAGGCTCATGTTCTCCTGGCCGCCGGCGACGACGATCCCGGCGTCGCCCGCTTTGATTTGCTGGTAGCCGGTGACGACGGCGCGCAGCCCCGAGCCGCACACCTGGTTTACGCCCCACGCCGGCGCTTCGTCCGGCACGCCGGCGGCGCGGGATGCCTGGCGCGCAGGGTTCATGCCCTGGTTCGCCGTCAGCACCTGGCCGAGCACGACTTCACTCACCTCTTTGGCGTCCACTTTTGCGCGCTGCAACGCGGTGGTGATGGCGACCTTGCCGAGTTCGTGCGCGGGCGTTGCAGCAAAGGCGCCGTTGAACGAACCAATCGGCGTGCGGGCGGCGGAGACGATGACGACATCGGTCATGGGGGGAGCTCCTCGGAAACAGGCAAAGCCTTGGACACACAGGCGGACTTGGGCCGCCCCCTATCGCACAAGCAGGACGCGAAATCCAAGCCGCGCATCCCCCTGCCGCAGGAGAAAACAGCGGCTTTGTCTTGCATTGCGGCGACGGACGCGTGAATCTGCGGCCAGCCCGCCCCTTCGCGGGCGCAAGATGAAGGATCGAACGTGGCGGATGCGAATGGCCCGGCGCCGGACAATCCCGACCCGGAGACAGGTTCAGCCGCTCCGGACGAGCCGGTTGTCATCAAGAAGTATGCAAACCGGCGGCTCTACAACACGGCGGCATCCACGTATGTCACTTTGGACCACCTCTCCGAGATGGTGCGCGAGGGGATCGACTTTGTCGTGCTGGACGCCAAGACGGGCGAAGACATCACCCGCTCAGTACTGACGCAGATCATCTT
>CAZHWA010000573.1:0-1992 GCA_964536175.1 uncultured Terricaulis sp.
CTCTCGTCCCCGCTCAGCCCGCCGCCGCCATATTCTTTCGGCCACGTCGGCGCCGTCCAACCTTTGGCGCCCATGCACTCAAGCCAGCGCCGCGCATTCTCGCTTGGATAGGTGGCGTTGCGTCCGCCCCAGACGATTTCGTCTTCGTGCGCGAAGGGCGTACGCATCGAGGCTGGACAATTCTCTTCCAGCCACGCCCGCGTCCCGGCGCGGAAAGCTTCCAGATCTTGTGTCATGCCGCAGTCCTTATCGGCGCGAGTTAGCACCATACAGATGTGTACGTCACCTTCACGCGCCATGAGCATCCCTCTCCCGTGAGCGCAGCGAGCGGGGGAGGGACCGAGGGAGGGGGGCCGTGTGGGCCGCGCGAATTGGGAGGAGTATGTCCCCCTCCCCTGGCCCCTCCCCCGCCTATGGCGGGGCGAGGGGAATTACGGCGCCAGCCCCTCCGGCTGGCCCACCACTACGAACGTGAACGCGTCTGGGTCGAACAGTCGCCGGATTACGCGATTGACGTCGTCCAGCGTCACGTCGCGGATGAGATCGTTGCGCCGGTTGACGTAGCCGATGTCGCGCCCTGCGGCCTGGTAGCCATGCACAACGCTCGCAATCTTCACATTGGAATCGAGATCGAGCGCGAACGAACCGGTCAGATACGTGATCGCGTCGTTGACCTCGGCCTGCGTCGCACCCTCGCGATAGAGGCGGTCCATCTCCGCCCGCACCACTTCGATCGCTTCGGCGACGTTGGCGTTTTCGCTCTGCGCCGAGCCGCGGAGCATGGCCACATAGTCGCGCACAGAAGGGCTGGTGCCGATGCCATAGACCAGCCCGCGCTGCTCGCGCACCTGGTCCATCAGCCGCGCCGAGAAGCCGCCGCCGCCCAGAATGTAGTTGGCCACTGCCAGCGCCGTCCAATCGGGGTCCTCGTCCTGGATGCCGGGCGCCGCAAACAGAATGAGGCTTTGCGGCTGCGGCAGCTCGCGCACGATAAGCGGTGTCGCCGGCGCCAGTTCGGCCTGCTCCGGCTCGGGCGGCGACGCGCCCTGCGGCAGCGCGCCGAAGATATGATCCACGGCGCGTCCGGCGGCGGCTGCATCGATGTCGCCGACAATCGTAATCTGCAGCGTGGCGCGGTTGAGCAACGCGCCGTGGCGCTCCACCAGGGCCGCCCGCGAAATGGCCTCGACGCTTTCGCGCGAAACGCGCCGCGCATAGGGGTGGCCAGGATAGAGCGCCTGATCCAGCGCCAGATTGGCGATGTAGCTCGGATTGGTTTCGCGCGTGCGGATGCCGACCATGAGCTGGCGCTTGATGCGGGCCAGGGGATCGGCGTCGAAGCGCGGCTCGTGGAGCGCCAGGCGCGCCATCTCGAACGCAGCATCGCTATTTTCGCTCAGCGTCGTCACGCTCATGCCAATACCGTCCCACCCGGCCGAAAAGCCAAGCGCCATGTTCAGCTCTTCCAGCCGCTCCTTGAAGGCGTTCGCATCCATGGCGCCGGCGCCCTCCGTCAGCATGTCGGCCATCACGCCGGTAACGCCAATCACTTCTGCGGACTCGACCGCCGAGCCGCCGCGCCAGTAGGCGCGCAAGACGATCATCGGCACGGTCGAATCCGACACCAGCCACGCCTCGATGCCGCCAGGCGAGACGATGCGCTCCACGTCGACACCGTAGTGCGCCGCCGCGGTTTGCTTCTGCGCGAAGACGGGAGGCGCCGTCAGCGGCGCACATGCAAACAGCGTGAGTGCAGCAACGACTGCCGCGTTCCCGACCGCGGGCGCCCTCGCCGGCAACGAACTGAGTGCGAGTCTCAAGGCGCTGTCGCCCGGGCGAGCGATACTGCCGGCGAGGACGCCGGCGGTCCGGGCCAGCCGCCGCAGCGCCGATATCGCCCCCCACGTCATTCCTCCGCCTCCTCCGGCGGCAACAGCCAACCGGTCACCGAGGCGTTCAGATTGAGTGTCTGACGCGCCATCGTCAGCGCCT
>CAZHWA010000574.1:0-1984 GCA_964536175.1 uncultured Terricaulis sp.
ATGCTCATGGCGTGACTTTCTCCTTGATCGTGCGTAGGTCGCGCGCGACTTGCTCCGCGGTCCGCGGCAGCTTCATGCGGTCGACCGAGATGGCGTTGAGGCCTGACTTGACGAGCCCGTAAGCGATCACCCCGCCGATCGCCGCGCCGATAAGCGCGCCGGCCCACATCGGAATGATTTCAGCCAGCCCATAAGCGAGGGCGAACAGCGCCAGTGTCACGGCCGCGCCGGCGAGCACGATGCCGAGGCCGGCGCGGACAAGACCGCCGGTCATGTCCTTCACCGACTCCACCGCCTCGGCGCGGGCGAGCCGCAGCTCATTGCGGAAGAGGTCGGCCGCGTCTGAGGCGAGGTCTTTGGTCAGGTCGGCGAGCGAGCGATCGGTTTGCATGGCTTAGAGTCCTGGCGTGACGTCCGGCGTCATCGTGAGTTCACCGTCGGCCTGGCCGTGCTGTTCGCCGACGCCTTCGAGCGCCGTCTTGCCAAGGCGCGCGATCATGAACCCCGCCGCGAGGCTGGCGCCCAAAAACAACGCAGGATTTCGGCGGGCGAAACTGTTGAGGTTGTCGACCACCCGGTTGAGATCGCCTTGACCGATTTGGCCGGCGGTCCGCTCGAGCCAGTCGGCCGCACGCTGCAGACCGTCGCCGAGCATCGGGGCGTCGTCTTGTACGTCGAGCGCGGCGCGCCGCAGCGCGCTGGTCGTGTTCTGCGCTGAGCTGCGGGCGCGTTCTGCGCCTTCATGCACGCGATTCATTGCTGCTTCGCGGCCGCGTTCAACAACGTGCGTCGCGGCTTCCTTGATCCGCCGCGCGGACTCTGCCGGCGTCGTGTTGGCGCCGGGCGCACCATTGGAGTTGTCCATGGTCATCTCCTTTTTGCGATTGGCCGATGAACGCCGCGTCGCGCGCCAACGTTCCGTGCAAGGGAAACGGAAAGCAGAAAAATCGGCGCAAAATTTCCGCAATCCAGCGCCGGCGCATGGGACTACCGCGGCAGCAACCCAAGGCGCCCAGGCGCGCGGCGTGACAGCCGTCACGCCGCGCATCTGACGGAACTCCTACATTCAGCTTGTGCTCAGGAAACGACGCCGGAGCGCAGGGAGTTTTAAGGAGCCATGTCCATGAAAGTCGCGGCCTCCGGTCTGGCCACCGCCTTTGTGCTGGCGCTGCTTGCCGGCAGCGTGGGCGGCGAGGTGCAGACTTCCGCACCGGGGTTGACGCCCGCTGCGTCCACCGCACCGGTCGAAAGCCCGGTCGCAGGCGTGCCGGCGGAGGAATTGCCGGCGCAAGACGCCTGCCGCATCTGGTACGATGGGGTTCCCGCCTATCGTCAGCCGGCCGAGATGGATTGCGAGCACGCCCATTGGGTCGCCCAGCGCTGGGGCGGACGGGTGATCGACCGCAATAGCGAGCAAGCCGCCTATGACGGGCGTAACGACTTCACCGGCGTGCCGGCCAGCGCCCTGCCGCGGCCGGGGTGGTGCCGCGCCTGGATCGAGGGCGTCGCACCAGAGGCGCAGCCGGGTGAAAGCGATTGCGTCGAAGCACGCCGCACGGCCGCGGCCGAAGGCGGGCGCGTAATTCACATGCCGCTCTGAGGCCGGGCCGGCGGTCAGCTCAGGATTTCGAACCTGCGTCTTCGGCCGCCACCGCCGCCACCGTGATCGCGTCTTCGTAGGTGTCGGCGACTTCCACGCAGTCGAGCACGCCGAGTTTGCGCAGCGTCGCGCGCACGGACGGTCCGAGTTCGCAAAATACCACCGTGACATGGTGCTGGCGGCAACGCTTGAGAAAGCGTTCGAGAGCGTTGACGCCCGAGGCGTCAACCATCGGCACGTCGCAAAACCTCAAGATGAAAGCGCGAGGCGGCGGAAAGGCCGCCTCCAGCGCGTCGATGAGGCGGCTGGCGGCGCCGAAAAATAGCGGCCCGCGCAACTCGAACATCTCAACCCGGCGCGGCAGTTCGGCGCGCGACTCGTAAT
>CAZHWA010000575.1:0-1978 GCA_964536175.1 uncultured Terricaulis sp.
TGGGACACGCCGTGGGGCCGCCGCGTCGCGTTGACGCTCTGCGGATATGTCGCGACCTTCGCCCTCGTCGGCTACGAGTTCAACCAATACTGGGGCGTCCTGATCGCCCCGCTGTTCGCCCTCTGCGCCGCGCAGTCGCCGCAGGCCGTCGCCGACCTGATTCGCCGCGCGCGCCGCGGCTGGCCTCGCGTCGCCGGCCGCCGACAGCCGACACCGCGCGGCATGCGCCGATTCGCGCGATCGTAACGGCGGCGACCGCCGCGCATTCCGCGAACGAATCCAGCGCCTCTCAACGCCGGACCGACCTCGCGCCGCGAACATGCTAGGTTTCTGCGGGGATTTTGTTGCCCCACCGCGCCGCCCCGACGCCACGTGCGCATCGTCGCGCAGTCGGCTCGGCCCTCATCCACACACTCGCCAACTCGGGACGATCCACCTTGAGTCGACGATCCGCGATCGCCGTGTCGTGCTACGTCCTGATGGGGTTCATCCTCCGCGTGACGCACGGGATGTTCCACCCGACGATGGTCTGGACGCTGGCCGGCGTGCTGACCTGCATCGGCTACCTGGCGTTTCGGCCCGGCGCGGCCGCGTTCGTGTCGGACCGATCCTCGCCGGCCGGCACCTTGGCGGCGGTGCTCTTTGCTTCCGCCATCATGCTGGCGATGAGTCCGCTGCTGATGACCGCCCACGACGGCCTGGCGCTGGCCATCGTTCACGGCGCGTCGTTCACCTTGGCGATCGCATCCGGCATGTACTGCATCGCGCACTTTTGCAGCATTCGGTTTTCGCCCCGCGCCGGCGCCGCCTTGATGGCCACTTGCTTCGTGGCGCTGTTCGCCATGCGTCTGGGCACGGTCGTCGCCTCCCCGACGCCGCAGATCGACGTCTACGTCACCAACTCGCTCGCCTGCGACTACTTGCTCGACGGCAGAAATCCATACAGCCAGCAGTACCCGGATATCTACGAAGGCGCGAAGGACTACGAGCCGGGGTTTTTCTACTGGCCGGCCTACCTCTACGTGGCGGCGCCGTTCCACGCCCTCGGCGACATCCGCTACGCCGCCGTGGTCAGCGATTTGTTGACCTGCGCGTTCCTCGTCGTGCTGCTGCGCCGCTTGGGGCTCAAAGGCGACGCCGTTTGGCTCGCGGCGCTCGCGTGGCTCGCTTGCCCCGTGAGCTTGATGGTGCTCGAGCTGGGTTGGATCGACCCGTTGCTCGTCGTCGGTGGAGCGGCCTTGGCGGCGGCGCTCGCCTCGCGACGTTTAGTGCTCGCCGGCATCGCCATGGGGTTCATTGCGGCCACGAAGCAATACGGCGTGCTGGCCTGTGTCGTCACGTTCGCCTGGATTTGGGCCAACGAACGCCGGCAGTTGCTCCACGTGCTGGCGGCGACCGCCGGCACGTTCCTGGTCCTCGTCGCTCCGCTCGCCTTGGCCGACTGGAACAGCTTTTACCAGAGCACGATCGCCGTCTACGTGACCGCAGCCATGCGGCTCGACGCCTTGTCGTTGGTCGTGTGGGCGAAACGGGTCATGGGGATCACCTTCAACGGCGAACTGCTGCTCTCCGCGTACCTGGTCATCGTCGTCGCGGCCTGCTGGCGGCTGGGACAGTCGCTCACGACGCCCCGCGATTGGGCCGGCGTGGTCGCGTTCGCCTACGGAGCCATTTTCCTGCTCGCCAAGCTCGCATTCTGCAACTACTACTACCTCGTGAGTTTCTGGATGCTGCTCTACGCCTGTCTGTCGCTGGTCGACGATAAACATGCCCAGTGGTTGGCGCCGCCCAATCTCGGCGAACCGCTCGACCTCGGCAGCGCCGCCCTTCGATCCAAGGAAGGAGCCGTGACGTGGTCAGCTTGAAACGCCTCTCCGGCATCATGGAAAACCCCACGGCCTACCGCCTCTGGCAGTCGCCGTTCGCGCGGACGAAGTTCGCGCCCGTGCTGCGGCACAACGATCTGGCCAGCGTCCGC
>CAZHWA010000576.1:0-1974 GCA_964536175.1 uncultured Terricaulis sp.
AACACGAGGCTTCTTTGACATTTCCGCCAGAGCATGAAGCCGGCACGCTGCGCCTGTCAAACGCAGACCAGCCATGGCCGATCCTTTCCGCATCGTCTTCATCCTCTATCCGCGCCTCACCCAGCTCGATTTCACCGGCCCCTACGAAGTGCTGGCGCGCATGCCGGGTGCGGAATGCGTCATTGCCTCCAAGCATGGGGGGGCGCTGGCGAGCGAGACGGGGCTCACGTTCGCAAACCTCGCGCAGCTCGCCGATATTGACCGCTGCGACATGATCATGGTCCCGGGCGGGCCCGGACAAACCGATGCGATGCAGGACCAGGACCTCATGTCCGAAGTGAAACGTCTGGGCGAGGGCGCAAGCTACGTCACCAGCGTCTGCACAGGTTCGCTCATTCTCGCCGCCGCTGGTTTGCTCAAAGGCAAGCGCGCCGGGTCGCACTGGGCATATCGCGAACTGCTCGAACTATTCGGCGCACTCCCTGACGCGGCGCGCGTCGTGCGCGACGGCAATGCGATCACCGGCGGGGGCGTCACAGCCGGCATCGATATTGCGCTCAGCATTGTCGCCGATTTGCGCGGGCCCGACGCCGCCAAGATGATTCAGCTTGCGATCGAATATGCGCCGGCGCCGCCGTTCAATAGCGGCAGGCCAGAGACCTCGGATGAGAAAACGGTGGCGGCGGTGAAGCAATTGTTCGCTGGCTTTGCCGCCAGGCGCCGCGAAGCCATCGAACGAATGACGAGCCAAGCCTGATGCTCGAGCTTAGACCCAATTGCGAGCGCTGCGACGCCGATCTGCCGCCGGACGCCGATGCGCGCATCTGCAGCTTCGAGTGCACGTTTTGCGCGTCTTGCGCCGGTGAACTCAACGATGCTTGTCCGAATTGCCGCGGCGAGCTGGTGCGCCGCCCGATCCGGCCCGCCGCCGCGCTGGTAAAATATCCTGCGTCCGAGAAGCGCGTGCTGCGCCAGAAATAGGCGGCGCTCCCGAAGGAGCGCCGCAAAGTACATCAATCCTTGTTGGCGTCGTCGCGCTCTGCGGCGGTGAAGTCGCCTTCCCAGAGCTTTCCGCTGCGCGCGTAACTGGTCTGAGAGCGGGATGCATATCCCATCGCTTGACGAATCTTGCCCTTCTTCAACGACAGATACTTGCCCTCGTGGATGCCGATAGCGCCAGCTTCGGTGAACGCGTCTACGTCGGCGGCCAGGAATGTCACCAGCCAGCCTTTGTTGTCCTGCCGGTCCTTCAGCAGGGCGCGTATCGTCTCCTTGGTGTGCTCCTTGCTGGCGTTTTCGAAGCCGTCGGTGAGGATGACGAGCCCGACCTTTTCCTGCGGACGCAGTTCGACCTTATCGATATCGGCCACGACATGGCCGATCGCATCGAGCAACGGCGTCGATGCGCGCGGCACGTAATTGGCGCGGCTGAGTTCGAGGAAGGTGCGGGCCGGCTCGGCCCGGGCCAGCGTGTCGATGCTTTGGGAGTCGAAGATGGTGAGGGAGAGGCGGGCGTCGACCTCGTCGGAACGGCGCAGGCCCATGACATATTCGTTGAACGCGTCGATTGCGGTGTCGCGGCAGCTCTCCATTGAACCGGAACGATCGAGAAGGATGTGAGCGTAAAGCGGCGATTTATTCATGCAGTCTCCAAGTTAGTCCCCGCCACGAACGCAGCTGGGAAGACGCACGATTTGCCGCAAGAGGCGTCGGGGATCTTTTTCGTGACGCCGGAGTCAGCGTTGCAAGCGCTAATCGATCGTATCGAGCCCGACATCCAGCGCCGGGGCGGAGTGGGTGAGGGCGCCGACGCTGACGACGTCGACTCCGGTTTCGGCGATCGCAAACACGTTCTCCAGCGTCACGCCGCCCGATGCCTCGAGCAGGGCGTGGCCTTTGGCGAGTTTGACGGCCGAGCGCAGGTCGCCGAGCGAGAAATTGTCGAGCATGATCGCACTCGGGACCACGGGCGGC
>CAZHWA010000577.1:0-1963 GCA_964536175.1 uncultured Terricaulis sp.
GATCCGAGCGCAACCGCGAGGGTGTGCGCATGTCGCCACTTCGCCCCAGCGCGGCGCCACTTCACGCCGCCGCGCAACGACGGTCCCAGTCCGCGCATGCACGCGCCGGTCGCAGACATCACCGTTCCGAAACGGCGCGGCGGTCTCAGCGACTCGCGCCAACGCGCCAGCGGCCCGGCAAAGCCAAAGGCTGCGGAAAGAAAGAACGGTTCGCCGCCGACCACGCCGGCGTCGAGCTGAGTGAGCTTGCATTGGCGCAAGTCGTCTATCGCTTGGCCAAGGTCGGCGTGACCGAACACAAGCTTGGCGAGAACATTCATCGTACCGCCGGGCAAAGGTGCAATGGGGGTCTGCGCCGCAAGCGCGCGCCTGGCCGCAGCGCGCGCCGTCCCATCGCCGCCGAACACGATCACGGCATCGGGCGTGTGTGCGAACGCATCGTCCAGCGCCGCCTCCAGATCGTCGCCGCTCGCGGAGAGCACATCGACCTTCGTCTCCGGCAGCGCCTCTTCGACCCGGGCGATCAAGCGCTCGCCATCCGTCTGCGCGGCCGTGCCGGCGGCCTCATTTACGACCAGCGCAACGCGATCCAGACGACAAGACGCCGGTCGCGTCTCCGCGCCAGCGCCTCGTTCGTTAGGGTCCGCAGCAACCGTCATCGACCGGTCAGGTCAAAGGCGGTCTGCCGCCGCGCGCCAAACCAATGATGAGGCTGACCGCGAACAGAACCAGGAAGATGAAAAACAGAATCTGCGCAATGCCGGCGGACGCCGAAGCGATGCCGCCGAAGCCAAATACTGCCGCGATAATCGCGACGACAAAGAAAATCAGGGCCCAGCTTAGCACCTTTTACTCTCCATTTCACAACAACCGCCCGTGGCGGCCAGTTGCGCGAAAAACGCGCCGCCGTGCGCCGCGTTCCCTCCCTCACCTTTTGCTGATGACAGAATGCCGTCACGATTGCGGCGCTGAGGTGCGCTTGCTATTGCGCCCGCGCTGCGCTCGGCGCGGTCGATGCGACTGCGGATACAATGGGCTCGTCCGCAGGCGGGACGACGATGCGAATGTAGATCGGATCGTCCGGCTCGCGGATGACGCGGGCGTTCAACTGACTGGCGAACGCATCGATTAGACGCTGCGCGGCCGGGGCAGGTTCGCCGCCAGCCGGCCTTGGCGTACACGCAACCTCGAACTCGAGGCTTCTGTCGTCCAGTGACCGAAGCGTCATGCTCAGCGCTGCGCCGGGCAGCGTCAGCGCATGATCGATGGCGTTGGAGACGCCTTCGCCGATCAGAAAGGCATAGGCGACGGCGCGATCGACGTCAGTGCGGACCGGATCGAGTTCAAGGTCCAGTCGCAAATGTGACGCCGCGGGACCGCGTCCAGCGATGAGCTGGCGCGCGATATCGCCAGCCAATTGGTCGAGTGCGACGTCGCGCACTTCTCCGGAGGCGTAGATGCGCGCATGTGCGAGCGCGAGCATCTGCACGCGGTCCTTCGCCCGCGCCAGCCCCCGCGCCTCAGCCTCATCTTCCGCCGAGCGCGCCTGAATCGAGAGAATGCTGGCAACCATCTGCAGATTGTTCTTCACCCGATGGTGCACTTCGCGCAGCAGAACGCGCTCTTCGTGCAGCGCTTCGGCGATGCGCGCTTCGCGGCCGCGCAAGGTCTTGGCCATCGCCGCCAGCGTGCGGCGCAAATTGCGCATCTCCAGTGGGGCTGTGCGCAGCATTTCCTCGTCCAGCTCGCTTTCCTCGCCACGCGCGTACGCGCGCGCCAGACGCTCGACGGTGAAGAGCGGGCGCGCAACGAAGAGCTCGATCGCATACCAAGCCGCACCGACGGCCGCGAGCCAGAGTAGAATGGGCGCTAACAGGGTCCAGGCCGAACGCAGGCTGTCGAGCAAGGTCGGCGGCGGCGGTCGCCAGCCGTGCACGATATAAAGGCTGTTCGGCTCGAGCTC
>CAZHWA010000578.1:0-1959 GCA_964536175.1 uncultured Terricaulis sp.
CGCCAACGCGCGCGAACGAGAGCGTGTTGACGAGCAGCTGGATGGTGCGCTCGAACGCGCCGTAGGCCCGCTCGACGAACCTGCGTTTATCGCCCTCGTCGCTCCGTTCTTCGCGCTTTTCGCCGCGGATCGTCAGCAGGTCGCCCTCTAGGCTGATCTCTACATCCTTCTCATCGACGCCTGGAAGCTCGGCGCGCAGGCGCAGCTCCTTGTCGTTTTCCGTCAGGTCGATGGCGGGGTTGAATGGAAAGTTGAGTTGCCCACCGGCAAACCCGAGACGGCCGAATTGACTGGGGGCGAAGAAGCTGTCGAACAGCCTGTCCATCTCGTGTCTGAAGGCGAGGAATGGATCTCCGCGCATCGCTTCCGGAAGGGCCTCAGAGCGCCGCACCGGCGGCGAACCGTTTTTCTCGCGCATGAACGCCTCCTCTGTCCGTACGGCAGAAGACTTGGTGCGCGCAGGTCGCGCGGGCAAGTCCGCCGCAACCCGTCAAGTATGGACCTGATGCGGCGGCAGCGGTTGCGCGTGATCAATCGCGCGGTTGCGGCACGATGCGCAGATAAGGTTTCACCGTCGTCCAGCCGCCTGGGAACCGCGTCCTTGCTTCCTCATCGCTGACCGCAGGCACGATGATGCAGTCTTCGCCGTGCTTCCAGTTCACGGGCGTCGCCACCTTGTGCTTGGCGGTGAGCTGAATCGAATCAACCAGGCGCAGCACTTCGTCGAAGTTGCGGCCGGACGACATCGGATATTGCAGCATCGCCTTGATGAGCTTGTCCGGGCCTACGATGAAAACGGTGCGTACGGTCTGGTTTGTCGCGGCCGTACGTCCTTCGGAGGTGTCGCCGGCATCTGCTGGCAGCATGTCGTAGAGCTTGGCGACCTTGAGGTCGTGATCGCCGATCATCGGGTACTGCACGTCGCCGCCGGTGACGTCGCGGATGTCCGTCTTCCAGCGGTCGTGATCGCCAACAGGGTCGACCGAAAGACCCATGATCTTTACACCGCGCTTGGCGAATTCCGGTTCGAGCTTGGCCAGATAGCCCAGCTCAGTGGTGCAAACCGGTGTAAAATCCTTCGGATGCGAGAAGAGTACGGCGTAGCTGTCGCCGATCCAATCATGGAATTTGATGCGGCCCTGGGTGGTGTCCGCTTCAAAGTCGGGAGCTTTGTCGCCAATGCGCAGCGCCATCGGAGGTCTCCTTGTAACGGGGTCGAAGCTCGTTTCGATAACATGATGAACGCCGCGGCGCCACGAAAAGCCATACGCGTTCGCGGCAACGTGAGGCGGTCATACTCTGCGAAGGAAGTTTCGGCTAAGAGCAGAGGGCGTTTCGGGAGAGGCGTGTGACGTGGCTGATGACCTGGATAGGCGCGAACCCGCTGCGCCCGGCCGTGCTTTCGATCGCCGCCATTCTTTTGCTGGGCGCGAGCGGTTGGGCCACTCAACCGCCGCGAACCGAGCGGGATTGGCACCCCTACCTCGCTCGATCCGTCGATGTCGAGGTGGCGGGCGATCGGTTCTCCGTCGCGCCTGTGAGTGATTGGAGCTATGCGCCGCAAGGCCCGGTCGCCGAAACATACGTCAACGCGGCCTATGATTTGAGCGAACTGCGCGACGTGTGGTTCGTGCTGGAGCCACAGCCCGGCTCGCAGCTGGCCGCGCACACGCTGCTCTTGTTCGAATTTGAGGGCGATCGTCTGCTCGGACTCACGATCGAGGCGCGACGTGAACGCCATGAAGAGTATTCGGCGCTGCGTGGATTGTTTAACGCATTCGAGCTGGCTTATGTCTGGGGTACGGCGCGCGACTTCCTCACCCGCCGCGCAGTGATGCTGGACCACGACATCTTCGTTTATCCGGTCGACGTCACGCCGGACCAACGCCGCGTTTTGTTGACGCGTCTTCTGCAGCGAACCGAGACGCTTGAAATGAGGCCGCGCTACTACAACACGGT
>CAZHWA010000579.1:0-1937 GCA_964536175.1 uncultured Terricaulis sp.
TCCGCTTCCCACTCGCGGCACCACGGAAACGCCGCCGCCAACGCATCGGCGATCGATTCATCCGCATTGACGACGCGCGAATAGATCGCGAGGCATGTGCCCTTCATCGGAAACCGCTTCGCGCCCGTCGCCACGCCAAGCTCGGTGCGCACCATGCCCATCAGATCGGCGCTGTCGCTGCGATCGTGGATAGTGAATTCCGGATCGACGCCGATCACCGGCGCCAGTTCGCGGATGAGTCGCGCGCCGATGGCGTGAAACGTCCCGGCCCAGGGAATGCGGACGTCCGTCGGAAACGTGCGCACCCGCTCCCCCTCGGTGGGGGAGCTGTCACGCGCAGCGTGACTGAGGGGGTGAGACCCGCCGTCGCTTGAAGTTGAGCCTCGCGAGGCATTGTCTTCGCCGGCAGCGCGCACACCCCTCCCCGCCGCTTCGCGGCGACCCTCCCCATCGAGGGGAGGGTAAGCAGCAAGCGCTCTCCCGACGCGCGCAATCATTTCGCTCGCCGCGCGGCGCGAAAACGTCAGCAGCAGAATGCGCGACGGATCAGCCCCCTGCGCAACCAAATGCGCAACCCGGCACGACAACGTCTTCGTCTTGCCCGACCCCGCGCCCGCGATGACCAGCAAGGGCTCAAGCCCATGCTCAACGGCCGCGCGCTGCTCCGCGTTCAAATCCTCAAGCGCTGCGCTGCTGATTCGCGACATGCCCGGAGGCTGACGTGTTTCGCCTTTGTTCGCAACGACGGGGAGCGTTAACGTCGTGAGATGAGCTGGCTAACTCCAGAGCATTTCGCTTGGAGCTTCGCGCTTCTGTGCGCGATCGGCATCGCGGTCAACGCGCACGTTTTCTGGATTGATGCAGCAAATCATCGCTTTCAACGATGGCGGGCTCGTATCGACTTGATCCTCAATCTAGCTCTCGTCGCATGGGGGATACTCTTGTTCACGAACCTGCCGGGTTGGATAGCTCAATGATCTCCCCAAACGGCATCGCCCACATCCAGCTCACCGTGCGCGACGTCGCGCTCGTCGCCCTCTCCCTCCTTTGGGAGGGAGAGGGTTGGGTGAGGGGGGAGCGCTGGAGCTGCAGAACGCGCGCATCCCGACTGACTGGACTGACACGACCAAATGAAACTGCGGACGTCTCTAATCTCCGCGCCACCCCCTCACCCTGCCCTCTCCCCCTCTCGGGGGAGAGGGTTCAGGTGTGCGCCCTCCAGCGCCTCGCTCGCCTCCAGCCAGGCCGCTTCCGCTTTGGCTAGCGCAGTGGCGGCGTGGGCGCGTTCCTTCAGCAGCGACTCGCCGCGTTTTTGATCGCGCGAGAATAACTCCGGGTCCGCAAGCGCTGCGTCGATGCGCGCGAGCACGGCCTGCGCCTGCTCCATCTCGGTTTCCGCCGCTTCACGCTTGCGCTGCAGCGTATACTTGGATGGCTTCGGCTTGGCCTCGGTGTGCTCGACGACGGGCGCGGCGCGTTTGTCCTCGTCATCGCGCGGGCGGTCCGCAGCAGCGACGAGCTTGCGATAATCTTCCAGATCGCCGTCATGCTGGCGCGCGCGGCCGTGATAGACGAGCCAAAGCCGATCCGCGCAGGCTTCGGCCAGATAGATGTCGTGCGTGATCAGCAGCACAGCGCCTTCGTATTCGTTGATGGCGTGGATGAGCGCTTCGCGGCTGTCGATATCCAAGTGCGAGGTCGGTTCGTCCAAGATCAGCACGTGCGGCTTCTGGTGCGCCATCAGTCCCAGAAGCAGCCGCACCTTCTCGCCGCCGGACAAGTTCTGCACCTTGGTGTCGATCTTCTCGACGCCGAAGCCCATACGCGCGGCGAGCGCGCGCAGCTTCGGCGGCGCCCAATCGGGCTCCAGATCGCGCACGTGCTGCAGCACGGTTTCGCCTTCGCGCAGTTCGTCGAGCTGATCCTGGCTGAAATAG
>CAZHWA010000580.1:0-1921 GCA_964536175.1 uncultured Terricaulis sp.
CGCGATACGGCGACCTTGTCGGCGGCTAATGTCCGGCGGCGCCGGCGGCGAGCACAAAGCGGCGATCGCAATAACCGCATTCGACGAAGTCTTCTTCGCCCATCTCATAATAGACCAGAGGGTGCCCGAGCGGGCCGCCGCCTCCGTCGCACTTCACGCGGCGGGAGTTGACTTCGATCACTTCCGGCGGCGGCACGGCGTCCGCATCGCCGGGAGTGGCGGATTCCTTCTGACGGTCATTCGGCGAATTGGACATGGACCTGCGCTTGAAGCTCGATTGCCCGGGCCGTACCTAGAGCGCATCGCGCCTCTGCGCAATTGGCAACTCAATCCATGCTCGCCCCCGCCGCGCCGCCAGAATTCGCCATCGAGGCCAAGGGACTCGACAAGGTCTATCGTGGCCAGGGCAAAGCCCCACCCATGCACGCGCTCAAGAGCGTCGATCTCGCCATCCCGCGCGGCTCGTTCTTCGGGCTGTTGGGGCCGAACGGGGCGGGCAAATCAACCTTCATCAACATTCTCGGCGGCCTGGTGATCAAGAGCGGAGGAACCGCGTCAATCTGGGGCCATGATATCGACACTGATCCGATGAACGCGCGCGGCGCCATCGGCATCGTGCCGCAAGAACTGAACATGGATCCCTTCTTCACGCCGGAAGAAGCGCTGGAGATTCAGGCCGGCTATTACGGCGTGCCAAAGAACGAACGCCACACCGAGGAAATCCTGCGCGCAGTCGGTCTGTGGGACAAACGCGACGCCTACGCGCGCACGCTATCGGGGGGCATGAAGCGGCGGTTGTTGGTGGCCAAGGCAATGGTGCACGCCCCTCCTGTGCTTGTGCTTGACGAACCCACCGCAGGCGTCGATGTCGAGCTCAGGCGCCAGCTCTGGGACTATGTGCGCTTGTTGCATGCGCGCGGCGTCACCGTCGTACTGACCACGCACTATCTCGAAGAGGCGCAGGAACTCTGCGACACCATCGCCATAATTCATCATGGTCAGGTCATCGCCTGCGAGCCGACGCCGAACCTGATCGGCCGGCTCGACCGAAAGACACTGGTGGTGACGCCGCAAACGCCGATCTCTCTCCCCTTCACCGGTTTCGAGGATCTGACTTTCGCGATGCGGCCAAGCGGCGCGTTTGCGCTCACCTACCGGACAAGCGAACACTCTGTGGAAGAACTGCTCGATCGCGTGCGATCCGCTGGCGTCGCCATCAAGGACCTGTCCATCGACGAGCCCGACCTCGAAGACGTATTCGTCGAGCTGACTGCGCGCGCCTAGCGCAATTACGAAAACGGCCGGCGCTTATGGCGCCGGCCGTCTCGACAACCCCGAGAGGTCGTTTCGATGTACGTCTTTGCAGCGTTAGCGGCCGCCCATTACGGCTTGCTTCATCACCGCCGACTGGCGGAACGCCAGCTTCTTCGACGCCTTGATCTTTACCGGCTCACCAGTTTGCGGATTGCGGCCCATGCGAGCCTTGCGGTGCCGGATCATCACCATGCCGATGTCGCCGATCTTCACCTTGGCGCCCTTCATCACGTAGGCCTTCACCACGTCGGTGTAGCCTTCGACGAAGGTCTTGGCTTCGGATTTCTTGATGCCGAGATGGTCGGCCACCGACTGCAGCAGCTGGCTGGCGGTCACCGTCTTGCCGGCCGTTGCGCTGACGCGCACCGCTTTCGCCGGAGCGGCGGCCTTCTTCGCCGCCTTCTTCTTCGCCGGCGCCTTGCGCGCCGCCTTCTTTGCCTTGCGGGCCATGTGCTTTCCCCTCTTCAAAGGTTGTCGTGGTTTAACTCAACGGTCGCCAACGATCTGACTTCAGACGAGTCGTGTTCGCTGGCGACGAGTGAGTGAATGCCATTCAATTCTTGATGGAGCGTGACCGCGCTTCTCCAGAATAGGCCAAAAACCCCTG
>CAZHWA010000581.1:0-1918 GCA_964536175.1 uncultured Terricaulis sp.
CTTTCGAGCAGATGCCGCCGGAACTGGCGGCCGACATCTACGATCACGGCCTCATGATGACGGGCGGCGGCGCGCTGCTCCGCAATCTCGACACAGTATTGCAGGAACGGATTTCCATCCGTGTGTCGGTGGCGGACGACCCGTTGCGCTGTGTTGTGAAAGGCTGCGGAATCGCCCTCGAGACCATAAACTCATCGGAAGCGCGCCGGCTGCTTACGGAAGAAGTCTGAGCGCCTGCGCGCTAGAAGAGAGGCGTCATAGGTGGCCAGGCGCAGGAGCGTTGTACGGCGTGCGGGCGCGGGGCGGCGGGTGCCCGCCGGCGTCGTGCTCGGCATTCTGCTTCTGATCGGCGCCGTGGCGCTTGTCGCCGTGCGCGCCGGCGGCGGGTTCGACAGCGCGGTGATGCAGGCTGGCGACGACGCGGCTGCGGCTGCGGGCAGGGGCGCCACCGGGCCGGCGCGCGCCGGCGAAGATTTCCTATCGCGCTTGAGTTCGATGTGGAGCGCGGGCTCGCGCATCGAGGAGCTGGAGCGGGAGAACCGCGAGCTACAGGCTGGGCGCGAACTGGCCGAACGCCTTGCGGAACGCAACGCGCGCTACGAAGCGCTGCTGCGCATGCCGGAGGACAATTTCGGCGAAGGCGCCGACATCGAGCGCGCGATCGCCGCGCAGCTCGTGCTGGATTCCGGCGGTCCGTTCGTGCGCACCTTGCTGGCCAACGCGGGCGCGGACCACGGCGTGCAAGTGGGCTACATCGCGGTGAACGAAAACGGCCTTGTCGGCCGCGTCGTTTCGGTCGGCAGGCGTTCGGCGCGCGTGCTGATGCTGGACGATTACAACTCGCGCATTCCGGTGATGGGTGATGCTTCGCGCGTGCGTGCGGTGCTGGCGGGCCAAGCCACGCGCCGGCCGGAGCTCATTCTCCATCCTTATCAGCTGCAGTCGCCGCGTCTCGATTACGTGGTCGGCGCGAACAATCTGCGAGAAGGCGAGCGGATCATCACGTCCGGCGACGGCGGGCTTTTCCCGCGTGGGATTCCGGTTGGGATAGCGCGCCGCGATGCGGACGGACAATGGCGCGTTGCGCTCGCCGCTGCGCAGCAGCCGATCGATTTCGTGCGCCTCATTCCGTATGTCGGCCTCGAAACGCCGGAGACAGCGCCCGTAGAGGATGGCGGACCACCGCTTGCGGCGACGTCGTCAGTGGCGGTGATCGGCCGCGAGACGACGCGGCCTGCGCCTACGGCGCCGAGCCAGGCGATTGGCGCGCCGCGGGCGCAGCGTCAGGAGCAGCCGCCGGGTACGACGCAAGTCCGGACGACGCCTGCGACGGCTGCTCAGCCCACGACACGCCCGGCCGCGCCACCGCCGACGCAACAACCGGAAGCGACGCAACCGGCCACACAACAACCTCCGGCGCAGCCGGCGTCCGCACCTGACACCGCAAACCAGGGCGCGGCTCCGGCGACGCCGCCCGCAGAGACTCCGCAGTGAACGCGCTGTTTTCGCGCGCGCCCCGGCGCGAAACGCTGCGCGCATGGGGATTGGCGTTGGCAATCGCCAGCGTCGTGCTGCCGGCGCTTCCGCTCGGTCCGCTGTTTGCGCAACCGCCGATCCCGCTCGCTGTGCTGTGGGCCGCGTATGGCTGGGCGGCGGAGGATGAAAGCGGCTGGCGCGCGCCGATCACGCTCGCTGCGCTTGGGCTGCTGCACGATCAGCTCGCGGGCAATCCGTACGGGCTCTTTCCAGTCATCTATCTCTCCGCCTATCTGATAGGGCGCACGGCGGCCGTGATCATGTCGGCGCCGAACCTCATTTCGCTTTGGGGCGGGTTCATCGTGACAGCCGTCCTGACAGTGCTGATTGTCTTCGGACTCGAGCGGCTGTTTCTGCGGATCGCAGTCGTCCCCTACGCCGA
>CAZHWA010000582.1:0-1898 GCA_964536175.1 uncultured Terricaulis sp.
CATTTCGGCCGTCTCGCCGCCGGCCAGCGCGCACCCGGCCTGACGGCAGCCTTCGGCGATGCCGTTGACGACCTTGGCGGCGTCATCGGCGTTGAGTTTGCCGGTGGCGTAATAGTCGAGGAACATGAGCGGTTCGGCGCCTTGGGCGGAGAGGTCGTTCACGCACATCGCGACCAGATCGATGCCCACGGTTTCGTGGCGTCCGCTGTCGATGGCGATCTTGAGCTTGGTGCCGACGCCGTCCGTGGTGGCCAGAAAAATCGGATCCTGGAAGCCCGCCGCTTTGGGATCGAACGCCGCCGCGAAGCCGCCCAGGGCCGCCTCCGCGCCCGGCCGGGCTGTGGATTTCGCGGCCGGCTTGATCAGCTCGACCAGCCGTTCGCCCTCGTCGATATCGACGCCGGCGTCGCGATAGGTGAGGCCGGGGCCGCCTTTGGGATGAGTCACGTCGTCAAAGTCCAGATGCCGCCGCATTGATAGGCGATTCCGCGCCAGCTAGGGTCCGCGTCGTTCCAGCGCATCATGAGGTACCGTAATGAAAGCCACGCCCATGGCCGCCTTCGCCGCGCTTTTCCTCGCGGCCTTGTGCGCCCTCGCCCCCGGCGCGGCAAGCGCCCAGAATTCGAATGTCTACGCGGTGTCCGGGGTCCATGTGGACGAGACCGCCGAGAACGCGGCCGCCGCGCAGCGGGCCGGCTTCGCGGCGGCCCAACGCAGGGCCTATGAGCGGGTGGTGCGTCGCCTCTCCATTCCGGACGAGCTCGCCGCGCGTGGCGGCGTTCCGCAACTCGATGGCGCGGCCATCGAGCAGCTCGTGCTGAGCGTCGACGTGGAAGAGGAGCGCCGCTCGGCCACGCGCTATATCGGGCGCCTCACCGTGCGCTTCGATCCCAATAGCGTGCGCACGCTGCTGCAACAGGTCGGTTTGAACGTGTTGGACACGCGCACCGCCCCGGTGTTGGTCGTGCCTATTGTGGCCGGTGAAGCCCCGCCCGAAACTGCCGCTCTATGGCGTACCGTGTGGGCCGAAGGCGGCTTTGGCGATGAACTCGCGCCGCTGGCCGTGGCGCCCGAAGCTTTGCAGGGGCCTCCGGCGTGGGACGCTGCGGCGCCGTTTGCACAGTCCGCGGGCGCCAGTTCGGCGCTCTATGCGATGCTGCGCGTGCAAGGCTCGACGGCTACCGCCATGCTGGTAGAAGTTGGCGGAGCTGCGCGGCGCGAACTCGGCGAAGCGGCGGCCCGGATTAACGGGTCCGATGACGCTGCACTGCGTGCAGCGCTTGCATCGCTCGCCGAACAAACCAGCGCACGCTTGCAGAGCGAATGGAAAGCGCGCTTGGCCGCAGGCGCGGGGCAACGGGCGCGGGTCTCGGCGTCGGCGCTTTATCAGAACCAGCAGCAATGGGAGCATATCAAGGACGGGCTGGAAGCAGCCGCTCAGACCTTGATCTCGGAAATCCGCATTGAAGCGGTTGGCCGCGACGGCGCGCTGGTGTCATTCTCTTTTGTGGGCGATCGCAGCCAACTCGTCAGCGAACTCGGGCGTCGCGGGGTAAGATTGGAGGATACGGCGCAAGGTCCGGTGCTCCGCACCGCGCGCTGAGACAATGCAACAGGCGCGGCTGTTTGAGTTTCGCATGGGCGAGCGTTCGCCCGACACGCTCGTGGTGACTGAGGCCAATCGCGACGCGGCGCGGCTGCTTACGGAATGGCGAACTTGGCCGAATGGCGCCCTGGCGCTCATCGGCCCGAAGGGGTCGGGCAAGACCCACTTGGCGCTGGCATGGGCGCTCGAAGTGGGCGCGCGCCAAGTCTCCGCCACAGCGGCGGCCGACGACGCGGCAGCTATTTTTGGGGATTCCGGGGGCCGGCTTTTCCTTGACGACCTCGATGCCGGG
>CAZHWA010000583.1:0-1896 GCA_964536175.1 uncultured Terricaulis sp.
CGCAGCGCATCATGGGCCGGTGGAAATCCTGCATTTCGATGCGCATCCCGATCTCTACGATGAACTCGACGGCGACCGGCGCAGTCATGCTTCGCCCTTCGCGCGCATCATGGAAGAGGGGCTCTGCTCGCGCCTGGTGCAGATCGGCATACGAACGCTGAACAAGCATCAGCGCGAACAGGCCAAGCGCTTTGGCGTTATTCAAGTCGAGATGCGCGATGCCGGGCGCGTGAGCTTTGCCTTCAAACGCCCGCTTTACATCAGTATCGATCTCGATGCTTTTGACCCCGCCTACGCGCCGGGCGTGTCGCACCATGAACCGGGCGGACTGACCCCGCGCGATGCGATCGATATGCTGCTCGAACTGGAAGCGCCGCTCGTCGGCGCCGATGTGGTCGAATACAATCCGGATCGTGACATGAACGGCGTGACCG
Organism: uncultured Terricaulis sp.; assembly: GCA_964536175.1. Classification (GTDB taxonomy): domain Bacteria; phylum Pseudomonadota; class Alphaproteobacteria; order Caulobacterales; family Aquidulcibacteraceae; genus Vitreimonas. Next base: position 435 of record CAZHWA010000583.1, read on the forward strand.
CCGTACTGGCCGCCAAACTGGTGAAGGAACTGGCCGCGTGCGCCAGCGGGTGAGAAGAGAAGGGAATCCGGGGTCGATGAAATATTGGATGACGGCGCTGCTGGCCGGCGGCGCGCTCGTGCTCTCATCTTGCGTCACGACTGCGCCGCCGCCGGGCGCGCAGCCGATCGTCTATCCCGAGACGCGCACGGTCGATCAGGTCGACACCCACTTCGGCGTCGCTGTCGCAGATCCCTACCGCTGGCTCGAACAGGACGTGCGCACGTCGCCGGCGGTGGCGCAATGGGTTGCGGCGCAGAACGCGGTCACACGCGCCTATCTCGATGCGCTGCCACAGCGCGCGCCGATCGCCGAGCGACTGCGCGCATTATGGAGCTACGATCAGTATTCCGTGCCGGTTATGCGCGGCGAGCGTTTGTTCTACACCATGCAGCTGGACGGGCAGAACCAGCCCGCGCTTTATGTGCAGGATGGCCCAAGCGGCGAGCCGCGTCTCTTGCTCGATCCCAATAGCTGGTCCGAAGACGGCGCCAGCAACATCGCCTCGTTCCAACCGAGCCCGGACGGATCGCGTCTCGCCTACAGCGTGCAGGACAGCGGCAGCGACTGGCGCATCATCCGCGTTCTCGATGTGGTCAGCGGCGAAACGCTCGCCGATGAAATCCGTTGGGCGAAGTTCACCGGCATCGAATGGCATCCGGACGGCGAGAGCTTTTATTACGCGCGCTATCCTGAGCCGCCACAAGGCGAGATGTTTACAGCGCTCAATCACAACCACGCCATATATCGACACCGGCTCGGGACGGCGCAGAGCGAAGACCGGCTTGTCTATGCGAGGCCACAGCACCCACGCGATAATGTCAGCGCCGAAGTGAGCGACGACGACCGCTGGCTGGTTATCACCGTGAGCCGCGGCACCGATGCCCGCTATGAGATCGTGCTGCTCGACCTTACAATCGAGAATGCGCAACCGCGCGTGCTGATCGAAGGTTTCGAAAACGATTACCGATTAGTCGGCCAGACGAATGACGGCCGGCTCGTCTTCCTCACCGATCGCGGCGCGGCGCGCGGGCGCCTCGTCAGCATCGATCCAACCTCGCCAGCCGAAAGCAACTGGCGCATGTTGGTCGCCGAAGGCGAGGACGTGTTGGTCGGCGCCGATCGCATCGGCGATGAGATCATTGCTCGCTATCTTAGCGATGCGCGCTCGAGCGTGCGCCGTTATCGGCTCGATGGACGGGCGATTGAGGGTGAGTTGGAGCTTCCTGGCCTCGGCTCGGTTCTCGGGTTTGCCGGTTCGCCGGAAAGTCCGATAACCTATTATATCTTTTCCAGCTTCAATCGGCCGGCGACCGTGTATCGGTTCGACACGCGCGATGGCGAAACCGCCGTATTTCGCGCCCCGCAGGTCGATTTCGATCCGGAAGATTATGTCGTCGAGCAGGTGTTCTACGATTCCGAG